>NZ_CP081961.1 GCF_019823105.1 Halobaculum magnesiiphilum | reverse complement strand
CGCTGCTAAGAGAGAAAGAATCAACCTCAAAGTCAGCGGCCCCTGTGGCAGTGGTAAGACTAATTCCTGATTCATAACTGCTGCCGTCTTGCGACGTGTTGAAAATAAGGTATTTCTCAGTCGCATCAGTCCCATCAACCAGAGACAGAGACCTCTGGTTCACAGTCATATTCGACGGACTATCGTCGCCGTTTTCAGAGGCAAACACAGTCCCAACTGTAAGATCACTATGATTAGCAACTTGATCGACATGGTGTTTCACCTGTTCCAACTGCGAATTGTAATGAGTCACAATATTCTGCTGAATAGAAGCAAAATACTCATTTATCGCAGACTGCATCGCAGAGGTAGCAGCAGACTCACCATTTCCAGCATTCATCTCTTTTATGACCGCCGCTTTCCCCTTAGCTAAACCGGCGTTTTGACTGTTAGCAATGTTGTTCTGTATCGAAGTCATCACCTTCTCATCAGCAACTTTCATGGACGTAGCGCCCTCTTGGATTGCAGACTTAAGGGCATCTGATCCAGTATAGCCGCTGTAATCGCGAGAGTCTCCAAGGTAGTTATCTTCGAGGTAGCTACCACCGAGGTAGCCGACACCAGCAGCGCCGGCGAGAGCAACACCGGCCAGCACAAGCGGTACAACGGCATCAGCATCACCAACGGGATCGAGCGCAGTACCGTCAGTGTACTTCACACCTGCAGCAGCGCCAGCAGTCACACCAACGGTTTTGAGGAACGTACGCCGTCCCATCCGTGGCGATCTTCCCGAGCTGCCCGTAGCAGTGTCGCTCATCGAACCGCGACACCCCACGAGACGACCGTGATCACGAAGGCGATCTGCATACCGAGCGGATCGCCGATCTTCGTCAGCAGGTCAGTAACCTCAGTCGTGTATTGCTCGCCGAGGATCAGCGCCGGACCGAGCGCGATAGCAACCTTTTCCCAAGTCTCGTAACGATCAAGCGCACGAGTCTCAGAGGAAGCAAAGGCAACTGCATACGTCGCCATCGAGGCAACGACCGCATGCTGACCCGTCAGCGTGTACGAACTCAGCCAGGTCAGCGTAACGTCACTGATACCGCCGAACTGGTACAGTCCGCCGATCACGAACACGACCGACAGCATGGCCGGAATCGTTCGCAGGTTCGCGTAATCGCTCACAAGACCGGACGCCTGATTGCGGTACGCCATCAGTTACCGCCTCCGAAACGGACCTCTTTGGGGTTATACGTGATTTCCTCACCGTCGTCGTTTTTGAACGACTCTTCGGTTTCAGAGACACGAATTGCCATCACGGACCCATTGATCAGCGCCGCGATCATCTTCTGACGCTCGCTGTAATTCAGCGAATACGGACGCTCGTTTTCGCCAAGCTCAACGACGCCGTAATCACCAGCATCAGGGTCATACGCCTTGATTTCCTCTACCACCTCCTCACCGGCATCCGGGTTTATCCACCCGCTGCCGGAATCTTCGACTTCAACATCTTCGAGGTCGTCAAACGATACGTCACCGCTACTGTCATCAGCTCGTGACATGCAATTATGTATCAGACAGACACCGACTTATAGGCGACAGCCGGGGGGCTAACGCACCCGGTAAGCATACCTTAATCGGGTATATTTGGCTTTCCGACAGTTACATCATATCTTCGACAGTAGACCGAGCAGCAGGAGGCAGGTTAAACCTACCAAGCAGCTCAGCCACGGAGCTAACCGAATTCGACGCAATGTATTCTTTCAGCCTATCGCTCACATCTGCAGCTGCATCGGCTCGTTGTCCCTCGCTCCGCTCAGTCTGCTCGCCTGCTGCAGTTGCACCTGCTCGCTCTTCCAGGAGACGATCAGGCACAGCACTAAGGAACTCATCACGCGACATCAGGGTTTCAGTAGCAGGAGGATCAGTAACCGGGAACCAAGCGATATAGACATCACCATCTTCACAGCCATGAGAAGCATACTCAGACACAGTATCGAAGTAGCTAACGCAGGATTGGCAGACCATCTCGCCATGCGGATCGGTCGCCATCGCAGCAACACGGACAGGGGCAGACGGGAGATCGAGGGCAACAGTTTCGACACCGCCACCAGTGGCGGCCATACGCTCATCATCACGAATCACCTCTTTTGCAGACCACGACGGAGGTCGCGTATAGCGAACAGAAACGGAGTCAGGCACTTCAGGAGCAACAGCAGACTCAGGTATCGGAACGTCACCGCTCACAGTGTGATCAGGAGACTCAGTTTCCGTCGCACACAGCGGACACTGATCAGGTTCGGCATGGTCACACTGTCGAGCAATGGTTTCACCGCCGACAGACGCAGCACGTCGAGCAGACGGCCAACGATCACGTAGGGCCTCTTCACGCTCTTGCTCAGGAGACGGATCATCAGCGCCACCGTCAGCAGCAACACGAGGATCATCACCAGCTCGCGCAGGAGACGACTGATCAATTCCCCACTGGGAACCGCAAGCGGTACAGACGACATGGAAACCGCGCCCGTCGCAGCGGGAGCAGCCAGCAGTACCGGGAGCAGATACACAACGACAGTCGGCACAATTCGTCATTTCACCGTGATCAAGCCCTTGATCACCAGCAGCGTGTTTATGCTTACAGCGGTCAGCCTCTATCGCACGGTTCGCAGACACGCTCTTGATACCCTTCTGGGTATTCGTGGCCCACATCGTCGCGGCCCACATCAGGTAAGGCACAGACCGTTCAAGCAGGTCTTTCGAGTCGTTTGCGAGGTACGCAGCAGCGTACGAAGCGACAGACTGCTCAATCTCATCATCTACGTTTTTCACAACAACGGTATCCACGTCACCGTTCGCCCACTCATCAGGGGCAGCATCGAGGTCGTGCGCATCAGCGCCAGCACCAGCACACTCTTCAACGTGTTTTTCAATCACCGTACGAAACGAGGCAGCCGTAACATCACCAGTCGCCGCAGCACCTTCGAGAATAATCACGTCGTGCGCGTGATGATACCCGAGGTTTCCATAGCCGCCGACCTGCCGACGCTTTCCCGTATGCGGCTCTCCCTGTGTCCAGCGCACCCACTCATCAGACTCCAGACCAAGTTTCTCATCCATCACGTACCGCAGCGAACGACCAGCGCCATCATTTCCATGCTCACCAGTCCAGGCCTCCGCGATCTCCCGAGCGTGATCAACCGGGGGCCGACCGTCACCGGCAGCCGTCCGGCCAGTCAGGACCACAACGGGATCATCAAATTCACCAACGACATGTTCAGTCTCATGGTCATCCTGCTCTTGACACCAGCGGGTATCGCAATCATCACAGGTCTCATACCCGCAGGTTTCACGCTCTAAAGCCTTCAGCCGCGCTCGCTCTTTGTCTTGATACGCAGCCATCCAGCTGTTATCAAGCGGAACGTCGAGGAGCGTGTGTTCAGGATCAGCACGCTCACCGTACTCCAAGCGCAGCGTACTCTTGAGGTAGTCAGAGTGCCAATGCAGCATATCAGCAACCACCTGATACAGTTTTTTCGACGTGACGTTTACCCGCTCTTCGCGCTTTTCCGTCGCGCCCGAGCTATCTTCAACAGTGTACTCCCGATACTCTTCGTGGCAACAGTCGCGCCGTAGCTTGCGACCATGCACATCAGACAGCGGCAAGTGCGCCCGCTCGCCCAGCTCGCTCACGAACTCCCGAAGCCGATCTTCGGGATCAGGCAATTCATCGAGAGACGGTCTTTCGTCGGGGACCGATTCGACGGTGTTACCGCCTGTACTGTCCAGCGCGGAGTAAGACTGTGGTGGCCGAGAGTCGGCCCCGCCAGTGGCAGGTTCCGAACTCATCAGTTACCGCAGTCAGACTCAGCAGCAATCACAGCAAGACGAACGTCGAGATCGCCGGACCCGGACGGACGGGGAAGCGGGCCGATCATCGGAAATCACCCCGAACCTCACTCAGCGGGGGATACTCCGACGGATCAGACCCGACACGACAGACCGGACAGGCAGACGCCTCATCAGAAACGTGTTCAACTACCCGAACGCCGCAGCTCGAACAGTGGTAGGCAACGCGACTCATCGGGACCACTCCCCGAGAGACGACTGTTCCGTTTCAGAAACGTAGCAGTACAGGCAGAGGCCGAAATGCTCAGGACCAGTACCAATCGGATTTATACACGGCCAGCCGCAGCCGTCGCACGTGTACCATCTCTGTTCGTCAGCATCAGGATCGAGGGTTTCCCGAACCTGTTCGACACGGCCATTGCCTTTATGCTTGTACTGTGCAAACTCATACCCGTTGGCGCGGGCGGAACTCTGGTAACTCATAGGCACTTCCCGCGTCAGCGCACCGGTGTCTTGACACCGGCTTTTGCGAACGCGCTGCCGCTTACTATTCACTTACCAGCGGGTAACATAAACGTACCGGACAGTCTCACTCACCGGAACCTCACTCCGCGCGCAAGAAACGCCGTATTCTCGCTCGCTGCGCTCGCTCCGAGACGGGTATTCCGCGCTCCGTTCGGACAGTAGTCACACCGCATCAGGAACGGTACAGCAGACGTTTCATTTGTCAGCAGATTATGTAAAAACGTACTTTTAGCGAAGGCTTACAGCGATTAACCCATATCAACCACAGGACACCTCCCGGCGGACCCGCAGGGGGCCTCTTGTCCGGTGTCCTGTGGGTGGGTGGGTAGACGGGTGGAAACCCTCCCGACAGGAACGGACAGAAACCAGTGACCAGCCTAACCAGAGCAGCGAACGCAGCCTATTCTGACCGAGGGAATACAAGTGAACTTGATTCAAAACGAGGGTATCCACGCCGATCACCACCGAAACAGGGGCAAAGCGACAACTCAACTTGATTCAGCAGGACCGCGCGCTTTCAGCTCATCGAGCAGCGACGGCCAGTCTAAATCTTCAGCGAACAGGTTCGCACGCAGGTCCCACTGCCACGGGGCAGAGTCATTCGGATCATACGACGAAGCAGCCTCTTCGAGCGCAGTCAGCTCACCAGAGAACAGACGATCTTCGGGAAAGTCCTCTTCAGCATCCCACGACGAAAAGAACTCAGCCACTTGAGGCTCCGATTTGAAAAACGGGAGCGTGGCGAGTCTTTTGTACTCGGGATGCAGGTCTTTCCCAGTATGACAGATCGTCCCGCAAGCGAATACATTCAGTTTAGCAAAGCGTTTTGCTAAGGGAGTGAATTGCACAGCAACCTCACGCCGGAACGTTCGAGCATCGAAGTGAGTACTGCCCTCATCAATGACGACGATCTTCGGAACGTCCCGGTCCTCGATCAGCGCCACGGCCAGCTCATGCGCAGAGGTAACACGGCGATCTACACAGTCAGCAGAGAAATTCGCAATCACAGACAGCTCGTCGAGAGACGCACGGGCAACCTCACACAGCAACAGCATCGTATTCGTTTTACCAGTGTTCGGATTGCCACAGGCAGCGATGAACGCAGGAGCACCGTTGTTTTCCAACTCATCCATCAGCATCATAGGCAGCCGAACAGCAGAGGCATCAAGCTCTTGTTCAGTCACGCCGACCAAGTGACTCATCAGGTTCGCATTCCCTTCCGCGATAGCTTCAGAAGCAACGTCAGTATCTAACGTTTTTCGGACCTCCGAACCGAGCGCAGTATCAGCGAACTCAGTAGCCGAACCATCAGCATCGGCAATCGCATGCTCGACGAAAGACAGCGAAGCGCGATCATCAGGATCAGCGTGCATTCCAGCGTGATCAAGGAGATCGGGGCCTCCGTCGAGACGACCGGCGATCTGCTCACGCAGTTTCGCAGCAGTCAGCAAATGCTCATCTATATTCCCGTTTTCACTCATCAGCATCACCCAGATCAAGGAACTGCAGGTAAGCAAACCAGACAGACCCTATAGTTGCGAAAACAGCAGCGATCAAGACAACTTCAGTCATCGGCATTCACCTCTTCAGGAGCAGGGTCACTCGCACCTGCAGCTGCATCGGCTCGATGTCCCTCGCTCCGCTCAGTCTGCTCGCCTGCTGCAGTTGCATCTGCTCGCTCTTCCAGGTCCGCACCAATCTCGGCATCATCGAGATCAGCTAACTCATCCTGCAGATCATACTGTTCAAGCGCAGCATCAACCTCTTCAGCAAGCGACTCGCCGTGATCGGGCAGGGTTCCCTTCTCGAACGTCCGCACGACGGACATCACACAGGACCGAGCAGCAGACCGGATAATCGTAAATGCCTGTGTCTCGATAGTGAAGCCACGCTGTGCCTTCTCTTCGAGGGACCCGCGACACTCTTCAACCTTCGACAGCGCACGCAGCAGGTCATCATCAGACAACGTACCGCGCCATGTACCGACAACAGTCATCTCTTCAAGATCAACATCTTTCCCGATCTTCAGAAACGGAGTCAGATCAGTCACCTCATACGAGCGAGACGAGTTACCATTTGGACCGACAACGGTCAGCTCACGATAATCATCAGACGGGAAGCGATACAACGCACCGTCAAGAACGCGAGCATCGAGATCGACCAACCAGACAAACTCATTATCTGGCATCAGCGAAGTCACGTAGTCAGCAGCGATGAACCCGTACGGGAGGATCAGACCGCCAGCAACTACGGCGATCTTCGCCCGACGGGGAACGCTCAGGTCGAACCCGAGCAGCACGATCAGACCAGAGCCGACACAGACGACAGCGACAATTGACAGAAATCGAGCTCTCAGAAAATCGACTGTCGCAGCGACAGCAGTACGATCAGCACGACGCGGATCAGGTCGAGGCTCAGTCATGCTACCCTCTCCGCCTCAGTGGTACGGCCAGACATGTACCGAATCACTTGCACGACTACGACGATCACGACGGAGGTCGCGCCAGCGAGCGCAGCGACAGCAGCATCACCGGACGACCACGGACCACCGATCAGCGTATTCTGTCTTTCCAGGGGAACGGCGAACAGGGTACGCCCGGTGTCAACAGAGACACCAGCGAACCCATCAACCATTGTAACCGGCATACGGACAGTATTTCTTTCCTCTTCGCGCAGGGTCGCAGTTCGTCGAGGAACCTGCCCGCCAGCGAGGAACGCACCGGCATCGGTCAACGTGACGCGCTGTGTGTAGTCGCTCCGCAGGACTAACACAGCCTCATCACCATCAAGCCGAGCAGTACACAGCACCGTTCGGTTGTCGATAGCACGAGGAGCAGCGCACTCATCACTCTCGAGACGATCAACGAGCGCAGCTGCAGCATCATCAGACGACGAGTCCGTTTGCTCAGTCGAAGGCGTGGCAGTAGCCGCGCCTTTCTCCGTCGCCGTCGTAGCGGTCTCAGGGGAGACAGACGAATTGTTTTGCTCAGTCGAAGGCGTGGCAGTAGCCGCGCCTGTCTCCGTCGCCGTCGTAGCGGTCTCAGTGGAGACAGTTTCATTCGACTGTGCAGCGACAGGGGCAACGCCCGCGATCAGTAGCGATACAACTAACGCGCCAGTGAGTACTCTAAAAATGTTCATTTGGGGAACCTCTATTTACCGAGCAGCCATGCACCAGCGCCAGCGGCGATCAAGGCGACACCCTCACCGGGGATACCACCGAGCGACAGCGAATCAAACGAGAATCCGCCGCCGCCTGACTGTGCCTCTTCTTGCAGAGCGAGCTGTGTTTCCCGAATCTGATCAAGCTCTTCTTGCAGTTTCGACACATCAGCCGTTTGGGTGTTTCTCGATGTCGTCTTGAAGGACTGTTTCGACTCGCCATCAACCGTGATCTCCGTGATCGTAAACGGCTGTTCAACTTCCACGAAATCGGAATATTCCGTCGTCGTTGTTTCGCCGTCGTACGAATCCTGTTGCGTACTGTTCAGCACGTTACCATCGGAATCCGTGGTTTCGGTGTACTCGAAGGCGATATACAACGGCTCGCTCCACGTCGTCGGTTCGTACGTGGTTCCCGCTTGGAAACCAACCTCGTTACCACTGCCATCAGTGATCTTCTTATTCGTGTAGACATCCGCCCACACATCAACGCCGTCGTTTTCGAGGGTCATATACACCGACTGTTCAGCATTAGTCGGAATCCCGAGCATGGCCGCGTGAGCCGACGCACCCTGCATACCATCGTAATCGGTGCGCAACTCGGTCGCCGCCGTGATCGGATCAACGAGGTCCTCGGTCGGGATGTCGCCAGCACTGTACTGACTATAAACATCAGAAACAAAGGTACTCAAATCATTAAGCACCTTATCGCGCTCAGTCACCACAGCATCAAACGCATTCCCCATCGGAACCGTTTGGAAATATTGGAACTCGTCCGAGTAGTCAGCATATGCTC
>NZ_CP081960.1:300000-487397 GCF_019823105.1 Halobaculum magnesiiphilum | reverse complement strand
GCCAATACGATAGGTGAGACATCTACCTGAGGTGCCTCAGCTATTGTGAAATAGGTGCGAGCAACATAACCGAAGCGTGGCTCGGAAGTCTTGGACCCGCATCGCCACCGATAAGACAAAACGGACGCGATCCCCGTACCCAACATCGGTGACAGGCGTGGTTTTCGCGGGCGAGGACCAGCGACACGACGAGATCCCAGAACATCGCTGCGGCAGATTCGATCCTGAGGGTGGTCGAGATCACAACTCCGATTTTGACCACTGTGTCCGTCCGAGGAGACAACATCAGCCGTACAGGGCTGACTGTGAACTACGCGAGGTTGCGACCCGGACGACTCAGACGAAATTGGATAGCTGAACTAGCGAAGACAGCCGTCTGCGATACCATCGGAACGACCGCAGTGGCCGATCCATGGCTTCAGACATGAGTTGGTATCACAGATGTCCGACTCAGCTCGTGTCAAAACGTGGTTGTCGTGCCCCGACGAGCCAGCATGGACCAGTGATAAATCACATAACGATATATGATATCGCTGAGCAAACGACCACCGAACAGAGGCTAGTATCAGGCTTTCTCCGAACAATTCGGAGGATCACCCGCTCTAACCGTTCCAATTCGGAACACACGATGTGAGCGAGATGCATCTAGCGTAACATCATGCCGATGGATGAACCTGTACGGTTTGTGCAGTCAGTTGCGTACGACCAAGACCGATAAGTCGGAGAAATCGCTGTCATCAGGGCCGTCGCCGCCCGCATCGACCGCCAGCGTCCCCAGTTCGGTCCGAATGATCGACTCGTCCGAATGGGTCAGCCGTTCGAGGACGAGCGCGTCGAGTTCCGGATCGCCGCCTGCATCGACGAGTCGGGCCGCAACATCCTCCGGCATCCAGTCGTAGGGGCGGGGGATGACGATCAGGTGTCTGTCGCCGACATCGCGGGCCAGGCGGTCGAGGCTCGCGGTTACATCCCCGCGAACGTGCAGCGTCACGAACGTCGAGTCTTCGAGCGGCGTGCGTGCGCGACTCGCGGCGATCTGGACCGAGGAGATTCCCGGAATGACGCGAACAGGACCATCGACGGCGGCTTCCACCTTTCCGAGGAACTGGTAGCCCGAGTGGTTCGGATCACCCATCAGGACGGCGACACCGACCTCGCCGTCGGCAACGCGGCGACCGAATCGGGCCAGCGCCTCCCGTTCGTCACGATAGCCGCAGGTGAGCAGTTCAGCGTCGGTCTCGTCGGCGACGTAGTCGACGACCGTCCCGAACCCGACCACCACGTCGGCCTCGGCCAGGAGGTCCCCCGCGCGTCGTGTCAGGAAGTCGGGGTTCCCTGGACCGATCCCGACGGCGTGAACCGATCGAGTCGCGTCGTCACCGGCGCCAGCCTCCGGACTCGCGCTCGCTGCGACGCCTGGGCGGTCAGGAAGTGTCAGGTCCTCGTCGGATGCGTTCACAGATCCACCTCCCCGTCTCGCGGCTCCGTTCCCTCGCCGCTGGACCGTTCCGAGGTTTCCAGTGAGACCTCCCCTTCGCGAACGTCGCTGGCGACGTGGACAAGCTCGTTCGTCAATCCGGCCGCGAGACCGCTCCCGCCGCGCCGGCCGACGTTCGTCACCGCAGGGACGCCGTACTCGTCACACACCTCCCGGAGTCGCTCGCGGGAGTCAGCTGCCTTCACGAAGCCCACGGGTGTCGCGACGACGACGGCCGGGCGGGTGCCGTCCTCAATGCAGTCGGCCAGCGCCAGCGCCGCGGTGGGCGCGTTGCCGACGACCGCGACCGCACCGTCGTAGACACCCTCGCGATCGAGTTCGAGCACGGCAGCCGCTGTCCGTGTCATTCCCGTCTCGGCGGCAAGCTCCGCTCCGTTGCCGATCGCCTTGCGGACTTCGCAGTCGTGACCGCGACCGGTGATCCCGGCCTTGACCATCGTGATGTCGGTCACGATCGGTCGCTCGTCGAGGACTGCCCGGGCGCCCGCGCGGACCGGCTCGTATTCATCGGCGCCAGTGAAACGTACGAGGTGCTGGAACTCCGGGTCCCCGGTCGCGTGGACAGCCTTCGCCCGGAGGCGGTCGGCGAGCGTCACCTGCGGGACGAGTTCGTGGACGCGGTCCATGCTCGTCTCGGCGATGTCCATCGCCGCCTCGGTCGTCGCCCCGAGGTCGGCGTACGCCTCGCGGTCGGTCGGTTCGTCGTCGCTCGATCCCTCGCCGTCGGTTCGTGTCGCGTCGGTTGTGTCGGTCATCGTCGTTTGTCTCGTGTGTGTTCGTGTGTCCTCGCACGTTCTGACACGTCCCCACGCGTCAGTCGTCGTCCGCGAACTCCGCAAGCGCGTCCGAGTCGTCGGTCCGTCGCTCCTCGATAGCGCCCTCGTTGCGGAGTTTGAGGTCGCGGAGGCGTTCGGTCGTCTCGTCGGCGGCGTCCCAGAGATCGCGGTCGATCGCCTCCAAGAGCGTGTCTGCGATCGAGTCGACCGCCCAGGGATTCACCTCCTGCATCCACTCGCGCCGCTCGTCGTCGAAGGCGTACGCGTCGGCGACGGCCTCCCAGAGGGTATCGCTGACGACGCCCGTGGTCGCGTCCCAGCCGAGCACGACATCGACCGTGGACGAGAGGTCGCCGGCGCCCTTGTAGCCGTGCTCCTCCATCGAGTCGAGCCAGCGCGGGTTCAGGACACGCGAACGCATCGTCTTCCGCACCTTCTCCTCGTTGGTGTACACGCGCACGTCGTCGGGGTCCGCCGAGTCGCCGACGTAGGAGGCGGGCTCGGTGCCCGCGTGCTCGGTCACGGCCGTGATGAATCCGCCGTGGAAGGCGTACCAGTCCGAGGAGTCGAACTCGTCCTGCTCGTCGGTGTCCTCGATCTTGACGGTCGCCTCGACGCCCGAGAGCCGTCGGGCGAACGCGTCGTGGGCCTCGCTCACGGAACCGCGCTTGCCGAGCGCGTAGCCGCCCCACTGGGTGTACACCTCGGCCAGATCCGAGCGGTCCTCCCAGGTGCCCTCGTCGACAGCCTTGTTCGTCCCGGCGCCGTAGCCGCCCGGCTTGGTCGTGAACACGCGGTGGCGGGCGGCCGACTCGGAGTCGTCGACCCCGGCTACGGTGAGCTCCGCGGTTTCCTCCTCGACGTGCTTCTTCACGTAGTTCATCTCGGGCGGCTCGTCGAGGTCGACGACCGCGTCGACGGCGTCGTGGATCACTCCTGCGGCCGCGGGGAACGCGTCCCGGAACAGCCCCGAGACGCGCGTGGTCACGTCGATGCGTGGGCGGTCGAGTTTCTCCAGCGGGATCGGCTCCACGTCCTCGACGCGTCCGGCGTCCGACCAGACCGGCTTGACACCCATCAGCGCGAGCACCTGGGCGATGGTCTCCCCGCGCGTCCGGACGGTCGGGGTGCCCCACGCGACGACGCCGATCTCCTCGGGGTACTCCCCTTCTTCGTCGAGATGGCGGTCGAGAACGCCGTCGGCGACCTCATGTCCCACCTCCCAGGCGGCGCGGGCGGGGACCTTCCGCGGGTCCAGCGTGTAGAAGTTCCGGCCCGAGGGTAGCAGGTCGACACCGCCGCGGGTGGGCGCGCCGCTGCCGCCCGGCGGGACGTACCCGCCGGCGAGCGCGTCGGCGACGTTGCCGACCTCCGCGCGGGCGCCGACGACGCGCGGGGCCGCCTCCTCGCAGACGTACGCGAGGACCTCGCGGAGGTCGTCGTGGGCCCCCGACTTCGCCCGTGCGTCGCCGACGGGATCGACATCGACGACGAGGAGGTTCATGTTCACCTCGGCGGGGGCCACGTCCCCGCCTCGGGCGCGGACCTCGTCGTCGGGGGCGGCCTCCCGCTCCGACTCCGGCACGTCGAATCCGTGCTCGGCGAGCGTCCGGACGAGATCACAGCTCACCTCGTGGACGCGGTCGGCGGCCGCGGCGTACGTCATCCCGAGGTCATCGTCGTACGTTCCGGGCTCCTCGCGCATGCGGTCGTAGTCGATCCCGAGGACACCCGCGACGGACTCGCGGAGGCTCGGCGCGCCGGGGTTCTCCAGCCGGGTGAGCGCGACGAGGTACTCCACGAGCCGGTCGCCCGCGGGCGGTTCCCCGAGCGTGTGCAGACCCATCCGGATCTGGGTGGTCTTCACGTCGGTGAGGTACGCGTGGATCCGCTCGACGAGGTCGTCGACAGCGAGGTCGTCGCCGGCAACCTCGCCCTCCGCGAGCGTCGTCCCGGCCTCCTCGGGTCCGCGCACGTCCACCTCCTCGTCGACCGTTCCCGCGACCCCGAGTTCGACGGCCAGATCCAGTTCGTCCACGTTCTCCCGAATCAGCCGTTCGAGTCGCTCGCCCTCGTCGCCGCGGGCGGCGGTCGTTCCGGCCTCCCGATACTGTTCGGCAAGTTCCTCCAGCTCGGCGAGGTCGTCGTACGTGCCGGCGTTCGCCATCGGCGGCGTGAGGTGGTCGACGACGGCGGCGTACGACCGGCGCTTCGCCTGTGTCCCCTCGCCCGGATTGTTGATCACGTACGGGTAGACGTTCGGCAGGTCGCCGACGAGTTGGTCGGGGGCAGACTCGCCGTCGAGGCCGACCGTCTTGCCCGGGAGCCACTCCAGCGACCCGTGGGTCCCCATGTGAACGACCGCGTCGGCGTCGAACGTCTCGCGGAGCCAGCTGTAGAAGGCGACGTAGTCGTGGGGCGGCTGGAGGTCGGAGTCGTGGTACACCTTCTCGGGGTCCATCCCGAACCCTCGCGGCGGCTGTACCGTGACGAGGACGTTCCCGAACTCGACACCGGGAATCGCGAACGGGCGCTCCGGGGGCTCGCCCCATTCCTCGCGGACGTTCCCGCGAAAACCGCCGTCCAGGTCGGCGAACCACTCGCGGTAGGTGTCGGGCGCGACCGTGTCGACGGCGAGCTCGCGCACGTCCTCGGGGGCGACCCAGCGGTCGTCGAGGGTGAGTTGGGCCGTGAGCGAGTCGATGAGGTCCGCGCCGTCGGCCGGCGGACCGTCGTCGCTCCCGGTCTCGCCCAGATCGTACCCGCGTTCGTCGAGCTCCGCAAGGAGGTTCGCGGTGCTCTCGGGCGTGTCGAGCCCGAAGGCGGTGGCGATCCCGTCGTCGCTGGGCGGGTAGTTGTGAAGCACGACAGCCACGTCGGCCTCGTCGTTCGGAAGGTGTCGCAGGCGGGCCCAGTTGACCGCCAGCGACGCGGCGTGCTCGACGCGGTCGTCGATCGGGAAGTGCTGTTTCGGCGCCGAGCCGATCCCCGCCTCGTCGTCGGTGCGCTCCTTGCCGGAGATGGGGTGGGTGATCACGTTGCCGTCGAACTCGGGGAGCGCGACCGACAGCGCCAGCTCGAAGCCCATGACCCCGGTATCGCTCGACGCGTACCGCGAGCGCGAGCGCATCGTCGTCACCGTCTGGATCACCGGGACGCCGAGGCGGTCGAGGAACACGTCCTCGGCACCGCTGCCCTCGTCGTCGGCGTCGCGGCCGCGCTCGTCCATCGACAGCGCGAACATGAACGACGAGAGCATCGCGTCGACGACGGGGTCGCCGTCGGCGTCGAGCAGCCACTCGTCGGTGACGCGCTCGGCGTCCCAGCCCTCCTCCTCGCCGGCGGGGTTGCAGAACACCGGGAGCGCGTCGACGCCGCGGTCCTCCAGCGCGCGCACCTGCGCGTCGACGTACCGCGTGTTCTCGTGGGTCCAGTGGGACTCGTAGAACCAGACGCCGACCGTCGGCGTGTCGGGATCGAACGTCGCGACCAACTCCTCGTAACTCGCGCTCGGATGATCCGGGTGGTACACCCCCTCCGAGGGCAGCGCGACGGGGTCGTCGTACTCGTAGCCCTCCGGCGGGGCGTCGTCGGGGTCGCCGTACGTGTCCGCGAGGTACCGCAGGAGGTTGGCGGCGTTGGCCGCGCCCCCGCGTTCGAGGTACTCGCGGACCGTCCCGGCAGTCTCCGGGTCGGCGGTGGTGTCCTCGGCGGCAAACGCGTCGCCGGTCGAGTGAACCACGACCGGGATCCCCGCGTCGCCGAGGCGGTCGAGTGCCCGCTCGTAGCCGGGCATACTGTCGACCCCGCCGTGGAGCCAGAGGACGACCGCTGCCGCGTCTGCCGCCTCCAGGTCGTCGCAGAAGGCGTCCACGTCGGTGGGGTCGCTCAGGTCGCTCTTCGAGCGCGCCGCCAGCGACACGGCCGTCTCGTCGACGGCCGTCGCCACCGCGCCGAGTTCGTTCTCCGTCGCCGTGTACAGTCCGATCGTCGTCATAAGGTTTCTAAATCCTCGTTGTGGTACTGCAAGTGTGTTTGATGAAGGCCGTGCAACCGGGCCGCCCACGCCCGACGCCGCGTTCGGCGACGTGGTCGGGCAGGCGGAGCTGAAGCGGGCGCTGGTGACCGTCGGCGCGCACGACGACCTCTCGGGGCTGCTCGTGCGCGGCGAGAAGGGGACGGGGAAGTCGACGCTGGGGCGCGCGCTGGCCGGGGCGCTCCCCGAGCGACGCGTCGTCGCCGACTGCCCGTTCGGCTGTCCCCCCGACGATCGCGCAAGGCAGTGCCCCGAGTGTCGCCGGCGCGCGAGCGTGCCCGTCGCGACGCGTCCGGCGCCGTTCGTCACGCTGCCGCTGGGGGCGACCCGCGAGGCGGTCGTCGGTTCGCTGTCTGTCGCGGACGCCCTCGACGGCGAGGCGTCGTTCGAGCCCGGACTGCTCGCGCGAGCCAACCGCGGCGTGCTGTACGTCGACGAGGTGAACCTCCTCGACGACCACCTCGTCGACGTGCTGCTGGACGCCGCCGCCTCCGGCGTCAACACCGTCGAACGCGACGGCGTCTCGCGGAGCCACCCCGCCGAGTTCACCCTCATCGGGACGATGAACCCGGAGGAGGGCGACCTCCGACCCCAACTGCGCGACCGGTTCGACCTCGCCGTCGAGGTGACCGGGCTGCACGACACAGCCGACCGCGTCGCCGTCGTGGACCGGGCGCTCGGCGTCGACAACGGGGCCGAGGACGCCTCGGGGTCCGACGGACCGTCGTCCGGCAAGTCGATCCGTGACCCCGCGGCGGCCGTCGCAGCTACCCATGAGCGGCTTCCGACGGTGGACCTCCCGGATTCGTTCGTCCGCCGGATCGTCGAGACGTGTCGCGACGCCGGCCTCGACGGTCACCGGGGCGACATCGCGGCCGCCCGGTGCGCTCGGGCGCTGGCTGCGCTCGACGAGCGTTCCCGCGTCATCGAGGGCGATATCCGGACGTCGCTCTCGTGGGCGCTCCCCCACCGTCTGCGGAGCGATCCCTTCGAGGACGCCCCCGACGCCGAGGAGCTGATCGACGACCGCCTCGGCGACGGCGACGATCAGGGGCGGGATGGTGACGGTTCGGGGGGAGACGCCGACAGATCCGAGAGCGAGGCGGACTCGGGCGACGCCGATTCGCCGGACCTCGACGGTCCCGTCACCGACGACGGTGAGCCCCGGGACAGCGACGCGAACGACTCCCCGGGATCCGAGCCGGAGCGGGCCGACACCTCCGCCGCGGAGGGATCCTCCGCGTCGGACGTGCCCGACCCTTCGGAGACCGACGGGGGATCCGAGGACGGCTCCGAGAGTGCCGACGACGGCGGGGACGAGAGCGCGGGGGAGGCAACGCCGATCGTTCCCGGATCGACCCGGGCGGACGTCGGCGACGCGGTCGCGCCGGAGGTCGAGGCGCCGGACACCGACCCGGGACGCGCCTCCGACGGCGCCGGCGGCAGAGGCGACGCCGCGCCGAGCGCGGACGGCCGCGGCGCTCGGGTGCGCACCGAGCGGGCAGATCCGACAGCAGGCGACCGCGTCGACGCCGGCGCGTCCGTCCGGGCGGCCGCTCGCCGGGGCAGCGACCGGGTGGCGTCGCGGGACCTTCGCCGGTCGGTCCGCGCCGGCGACGCCGAGACGCTGGTGTGTTTCGTCGTCGACGCCTCGGCGTCGATGCGCGGCCCGATGCGGGCGGCGAAGGGCGTCGCCGTCGAGCTGCTGCGCGACTCCTACGAACACCGCGACGCGGTCGCGCTCGTCGGCGTCGCCGGCGACTCCCCGGAGGTATTGCTGCCGCCGACAGATGACGTGGGGCGAGCGGCCCGTCACCTCAAGGACCTCCCGACCGGCGACCGCACGCCGCTGGCCGCCGGCCTCGACACCGCCGCCGAGGTGTGCACCCGCGCGGACCCGGAGGCGGCGCTCGCGGTCGTCGTCACCGACGGCGGCGCGAACGGGAGCGAGCGGCCGACCGCGGCCGTTCGGGCTGCCGCTGAGCGGCTCCGGGAGGCCGTCGACCGGACGCTGGTGGTCGATGCAGGCGAGCTGGAGGGCGTTGTGCCGACGCTCGTCGAAGCCGCCGGCGGCGATCGCGTCCCGCTGTCCGCGCTGTCGGCCGACCGCGTCGACCGGGCGGCTGACGCCGCCGGGAAGGATTGACGCCCTCGCCCTCTCAGGCGCGGTCCCACACGCGTGTCGCTCCGAGTCAGCCCGCTTCTCCCGCATCCTATCGCCCCCAGCCGTGGAGCCGATAGGCCCCGTGCCCATCGGCGACGCCGTCGTGGTACGTGACTGGCTCCTCGACGGCGGCGACCTCCGCTTCGGCAATCGCGACCGCCGTGGCGACGCCGTCCGTCCGAAGCGTGGTCGTCGATCCGTCCGCGAGATCGAGTAATCGAACGCCGTGGACGGCCGGGTCGCGGTCACGGAAGTGCTGTGCCGTCGGCACCACCAGCGTTCCGTCGGCGCTCGCAACGTGGTGAGCGAATCCCCCGACAGAAGCGCGCCACCACTCGGTCCCGTCCGGGGATACGCCGACGGCGGTGTGTTCCGCCGGGTGGCGGGCAGCGGTCTCGCGGCCGGCCTCCGGGAAGGTGTTGCCGAGGACGAACGCGACGACGCCGTCGTTCGCGATGACGTGGTTCGGGTACGCGTACACCCGCTCGGGCTCCCCGTCGTCGGTCTCACCTGTGGGTTCGCGCTCGACTGTCGCGCCCAGATCGAGCCTCGCTGTCACCGATCCATCTCCGTCGAGGAGGTACCCACGCCGGTCGGCGTGACTCGCGACGGCGTAGCCGTCGGGCGTCAGCGCCACGTCACCGACGGCACGGTCGGCCTCGGCTGGGGCGGCCGCGTCCGCCGCGTGACGCGGGTCCCATCGGAGCCGCTCGTCCCCGTGCTCGGCGTCGAGGACGACCAGCCCGTCGCGGTGGGCGTCCGGCTCCGGGCAGCGGTTGTACGCGACCGCGAGCCGGTCGCCGTCCGTCGCGAGGGCGATCGGCGAGGCGCGCGCGGCGTACTTCCATCGGACGATTCCGTCGGGATCGAGCGCGTAGACGACGCTCTCGAACCGCCGGGCGGTTCCGTTCGACTTGTCCTCGTCGTCGACGCCGTCGGCGTCGTCCGCCGTCGAGTCGTCGCCCATGCCGCGTCGCTCGTAGCGCCTGAGGGCCGCGTAGGCTCGCGATCCGTCGGTCGCGAGCGCGGCCACGAACGGGAGCCAGAACCGTGTTTCCTTCGCCGGCGGTCCCACGTCCGCGGCGCCGTCGACGCGCCAGCGTTCGGTTCCGTCGGCGTCGACGAGGGCGATCGTGCCGCGCTCGCCGCGCGTGCCCGCGAGGACGCCGCCGTCGAACTGCGTCAGCGCGACGACCGGCTCCTCGCCTGAGCGGCGCCAGCGTTCGGGTCCGACCGCGTCGTCGCCGTTCCCTGCCGTCCGCTCGAACGCCCGAAGGTCGCCGGCGGCGGTCCCGACGACGACCACGTCGTCCGTCAGCGCGACCGCCGAACGTCGGCCCCGCTGGCGCGAGCCGCACGCATCGATATCGCCGAGCGAGACCGCGGCGTGGGTGTCGAACGCGACGGCGGGAGCGGGCGACTGCCGCCCGACGCCGGCCGCGTCACTCCTCGACGGGGAAGGCATCGTGTAGGTCGTGGTGGGTTTCGCCCAGACCGTCGAGCAGGCCCTCGCCGTGTGTCGCGAGGCGCTCGAGGCTCCGCTCGGCGTCGCGGACGGCGACGAGTCGGCCGCGGACGTAGTCGGCCTCGGGATCGTCGTCGTCCAGCGTCGCGACTTGTTCCTCCAGGTCGACGAGCGCGGCGTCGAGGTGTCGCCGGAGGCCGTCGAGCGTCTCGGCGGTCGCGAGGCCCTCGATGGGGCCCTCCAGCTCACCTTCCAGTTCCTTCTCGGCGTGTTCGCGGGCGGCGCGATCGTCGGTGCCGAGGACGGTCATCAGGCCGAGTCGCAGGGCTTCGAGTTCGAGGCAGCTCATTATTGTAGCGTGTCGTGGACGAGGTCGGAGACGATGCGCTCGCGGTCGAGGTGCGAGGAGACGATGCGGTCGGCGTCGGCTTCCTCGACGCCGCCGTACCAGACGCCGTCGGGGTAGACGGCCACCATCGGGCCGTCGCCGCACTGGTCGAGACAGGAGGTTCGGGTGACACGCGCGTCGCAGGCGTCGGAGTCGCGGACGGCCTGCCGGAGTCGCTCGAGGACCGCCGGCGAACCGTCGGCCGCGCACGTCTGGTTCGTGCAGACGGCGACGTGGTGGGAGGGGGCGTCGTGGGCGTGCGGGTCGTCGTCGACGTTCTCGCGGTCGGCGTGAGCCGCGCTGTGGGTCAGCGCGCGCAGCATCGCCCGCGCGCCGCCCTCGTCGGCCTCGTAGCCGTCGAGTTCCACCTTGTACTTGCAGGTGTCACAGGACATCTCGACGCTCCCGGTTCGTGCCTCCTGCCAGCGGTCCCCGAGTACGTCGAGCAGACGCGGGTCGGTCCCGAGGGGCTCGCCCGGCGCCGCTTCGACGTAGGGGTACTCCTCGTCGAACTCCGCGGCGCCGTCCTTGATACGACCCGTGAGGACGCCGTCGCCGAGCATGTACGGGAGGACGATCACGGCGTCGGGTCGCTCACGGGCGACGGCGTGGAGTGTCTCGTCCAGCGTCGGCTCGGTAACGCCGATGAAGGTCGCGCGGACATCGTCGAACACCCGGCCCTCGTACAACAGGCGGGCGAGCTTGTGCACGTCCGCGTTGGCGTCGGGGTCCGAGGAGCCCCGGGCGCACAGCACGACCGCCACCTCGTCGTCCGCGCGGTCGACGCCCAGCTCGCGCTCGGCGGCGCGGGCCCGGTCGTCCAGCAGGTCGAGGATCGCCGGATGGACCCCGAGATGCGCGCCGTTGCGGATCTCCAGGTCGGGGTGCTCGGCGCGAGCCCGCTTCACGGCCAGCGGCACGTCGTTTTTCACGTGGCTCGCGGCGAACAGCGACAGGTGGACGACCGAAACCCGGGAGACGGCGCCCGCGAGGCCCGCGACGGCCTCGTCGATCGCCGGCGACGCGAGTTCGAGGAACGCCGCATCGACCGGGATGCCGAGCCTGGATTCGAGGTCGGCCGCGAGGGTCCGCACTTGCTCGTTCGACTTCTCACGACGGGAGCCGTGCCCCACGAGCAGCACCGCCTCGTTCGACAGCGACGAGGGGGTTGGGGCGGTCTCGCTGCTCACGTCGACCCTCCGTCGCCGGCGACGCCCTCGTCGCCACCGGCGGTGGAGCTCTCCCGGGCCCGCTCGATGCTCCTGCGGGTCTTGCGTCGGCGCTGGGGAGCGAACAGTCCAGACTCCACGCTGCCCTCGTACAGCCACTCGCCGAGTTCGGGGCCGGCCTCGTCGGCGACGCCGAACCAGTAGCCGCCCGAGGAGGACTCGTTCAGGTCGCCGTAGGGGGCGTCGACGGGTGCGGCGTCGAGATGGTCGCGGACGGTCGCGAGTAGCGTCTCATCGTCGTGAACGAACGAGATGCCGACCGCGTTCGAGTCCGACTTGAAACACACCGTGCCGCAGCCCTCGGCGAGGCCGCGAAGGAGCTGTCGGCGATGGTCGTCGAGCGCCGAAAAGCGGTAGCCGCCGGACTCGTCGCCGGCGGTCGGGAGTCCGAACGCCGCGGCCGCGCGGTCGGCTGCGGGCGTCTCCGCCGTGACGACGTACTCGTCGCTCGTTCGAGTCACGTCCGTGTTGTGGGCGTACTCGCGTTCGGTCACTCCGCTCGTCAGGTCGGTGTCTGCGGTCCCGAACAGCGCCGCGATCCGGTCGGCGGCGTCGGCGTCTCCCGCGCGGACCGTGACGGTCCCGTCGGCGACGGCGCCGTCGGCGGCGACGCGGCCCCACAGGTACGCCGTCGCGGGCCTTGACCGCAGGAGATCGTCCGGCGCGTCCGGCCGTGGGGGCTCCCCCTCGACCGAGTCGGCGACCTCGACGGGATCGCTCACGGCTCCACCTCCGCGTCCGCGGCGTCGCGCACGGCGATCGCGTCCAGCGGACAGGCGGCGGCCGCCTGTTCGGCGTCCCCGCGTCGGTCGTCCGCGAACGTCGCCGTCACCGTCGCGTCCGTGCGTTCCAACGATGCCGCGGCCTCGGGGTCGATACCCGCGAGCCCGTCGTCGTCCTCCACGAACCGCGGGTCGCGGACGAGACACGCGAACACGCCGTCGCAGGCGTCGCGGTCGACCGTGACCGTGTAGCGTGCGTGTTCGGTCATCTCAGTAGTCGTACTTGCTCTCGTACCCGCGCGGGGTGACCATCCGGCCGTCCCACACGTACGTGTCCTCGTTGCCGACGACGACGGTCGTCGTCATGTCCACGAGGTCCGTCTCGCCGTACGACTCCAGCTCGCCGAGGGTGGTGATCTCGACGGCCTCGTCGTCGCGACCCGCGCCGTGGACGATCCCGACGGGGGTGTCGTCGTCTCGGTGCTCGCGGAGGATCCCGCATGCGGTCTCCCAGTTCTCCCGGCGCTTGCGGCTCCATGGGTTGTAGATGGAGATCGTGAAGCCCTCGCCGGCGACGGCGTGGAGCCGCGATTCGATCTCCTCCATCGGCGTGAGGTGGTCCGACAGCGAGACCGACACGGAGTCGTTCACCAGGGGCGCTCCGAGCCGCGCGCCACAGGACTGCGCCGCCGGCACCCCGGGGACCACCTCGAAGTCGACCATCGAGGCGGTCGCGCCCTTCGATTCGAGGATCTCCAAGGTTAGCCCCGCCAGGGCGTACACGTTCGGGTCACCGGAGCCGACGATCGCCACCTCGTTGCCCGCGAGCGCCCGGTCGATCGCCTCCTCCGTGCGGGAGACCTCCCCGCACATCGGCGTGTCGTACAGCTCGTCCGCCTGCTCGGTGATCTCGTCGGGGATCAGGTCGATGTAGGTGGTGTAGCCGACGATGTGTTCGGCGTCCGCGAGGGTGGATTTCGCCCGAGCCGTCATGCCGTCGGCGTGGCCCGGACCGAGCCCGACCGCGACCAGTCGGCCGGGGTCGGCGTCGAAGTCGTCGACGCGGGCCTCGACCTTCTCGTCGGTCGCCGACGAGGAGCCGCCGCACCCGGATCCCTCCGATCCGGAGGAACTCGACGCGCCGCAGGCCGAATCGGATGCGGTGGTGCCCGAGCCGTCGGTGTCGGTCGCCGTCCCGCCGTCGGTCGCGGCGCCGCACGCGCTCGCGTCGTCCGTGGTGTCCCGTTCGCCGTCCGTCGAACCGCCGCAGGTGGTGTCGGTGTCGTCGCTCATGATTTTGTTGTGGTGTGTGATGTCTCAGAAGTCGTCCACGTCGCGCCCGCCGCGGGGCGTGACGAGGTACTCGCGGTAGTCGTTGGTCCAGACCTCGGTCTCGTGGGTGCCGACGAGGATGGAGGTGCCCATCCCGCCGACCTCCTCGTCGTGGTCGGTCGCCTCGCCGAGCGTCGTCAGCGTGTACGTCTCGCCGTCGACGTTGCGGCCGGCGTCGCCGCGGCCGGCGTCGTTGACGATGGCGACCGGCACGTCGTCGTGGCGCTCCTCGCGGAGCACCGCGATCGCGCGCTCGTAGTCGCGCCAGCAGTTGTACAGGACGACGACGAACTCTGCGATCGCCGCCGCCCGAAGCTTCTCTTCGATCTCCGCCCAGCCGCGCCACTTGTCCGACAGCGAGACGGTGCAGAAGTCGTTCGACAGCGGCGCCCCCAGCGTCGCCGCGAGGCTCAACCCCGCGGTGACGCCGGGGACGATCTCGACGGGCACGTCCGTCGCCTCCTCCGCCTCGGCCATCGTGAACAGCAAGTCGGACTTCCCGTACACGTTCGGGTCGCCGCCGGAGACGTGCGCCACGTCCTCGCCGTCGCGGACGCGCTCGAACGCCTCCCGCGCGAGTTCGACCTGCTTGCCCATGGACGAGCGAACGAGTTCCTGATCACTGTCTGCCTGCTCTTCCTCCGGCGGGAGAGTGCCGTCATCTCGGAGGAACGCCTGATACAGGTTCGAGGCGATCACGCAGTCGGCATTCTCTATCACCCGTCGGGCTCGGTCGGTCATTTCGCCGGGGAGCCCCGGGCCGATGCCGACGACGTACAGCGTGCCGTACGCCTCGGGCGCCTCGCCGGCGGGGTCGCCGCCGGCGGCCGCGCGCGACTCTGGGAGCGACGTATTCGGGGGAGACCCGCCGTTCATCGCCCCACCGCCACGGTGACGCTGTCCTCGTGGCCGATCTTCTCGACGACGAGCTCGTGCTCGCGGCCGGCGGCGATGGCCGAAGCCTCGGAGATGCCGGGCCAGCCGATCAGCTCCTTCGAGCGCGACGGCGTCGGGCCCTCGAACGCCTCCAGCGCCTCCTTCTCGAAGCTCACGACCCCGAGGTCGCGGTTCTCGGCCGCCTCCAGCAATCCCGGCTCCTCCTCTTTGCGGGTACCCGTGGCGACGAACTCCACGTCGCCCCAGTCGGCGTCGGCCTCGTCGAGGGCTCGCTCCCAGGCAGCCTCGAACTGCTCGGCGTCGGCCCCCGAGACGGAGCCGGTCCCGAGGACGACGCCGTCCTCGGGGTCGCTGTTGCGCTTCAGCACGGTCACGTCGTCGCCGACGAGGACCGCCCGTGGGCCGTCGAGCCTGGCGACGGGGCCGAGGTCGTCGTCGAGGACGGCGAGATTCGTCGCCACCGTGGAGTCGCCGTTGACGACGTGGGCGTCCAGCGCCTTCGCGCGCTCCTCGACGCCCTGCTTGCCCGCCGCCTCGCTGGCCGTCGTCATCGCCGGAACCGCCCCCAGCGACGCGAGGTCGTCGGCGACCTGGTTGGCGCCGTGGTGGCCCCCGGTCAGGGGGATCGCCCACGTGAGCTCCTCGTCGACGACGACGACCGCGGGGTCGTCCCACTTGTCGTCGAGCAGGGGCGCTGTCTTTCGCATGGCGATGCCGCTGGCCATCAGCCCGCAGAACACGTCGTACTCGCCCCAGTGCTCGGCGAACACGTCGCCGTGGTACTCCAGCAGGTCGATGCGTTCGTAGCGGTCGGCCAGGCCCTCCTTGATCTCCTCGGCAGTCTCGCGTTTTCGCTCGAACGTGACGATCCCGAGCGTCTCGGCGACCTCGCCGTCGGAGTCGGGCGTCGAGCAGTGCGAGCCCCCCGAGTCGGAGCCGTCGGCGTCCGTCGGTTCTGTCGTCTCCGTCGTGTCGTCGTCCGTGCTCATTGCGTGTATCCCTCCGTGATCGAGTCGCTGTCGGCGGCATCGCCACCGTCCTCGTCGCCCCCGTCGCCTCCGTCGGCGGCGGGGTCCTCGTCGTCGTCCCCGTTTCGCGGGTCACTCCGTTCCCCGCTCGAATCGAGGTCTCGCTCGCGCTCGACCTCGCTCCCGCCGTTCGCCCAGTCGCCGTAGAGGTACGAGCGCTCGTACCCCCCGCCGGTGACCGCCTCGCCGATCACCACGAGCGCGGAGGCGCGGTAGCCCGCGTCCTCGACGGCGTCGGCGATGTCGGCGACGGTCCCCCGGATCACGTCCTCGTCGGGCCAGGAGGCGTGATAGACGACCGCGACCGGCGTGTCGGGGTCGACGCCGTCATCCAGCAGACGGTCCATCGTCTCGCGGACCGCGTGGGTGCCCAGATAGATGCAGACGGTCACGTCGCCCATCCCGACGAACTCCGAGATGTGATCCTCCTCCGGGCTCAGGGTCTTCCCCTGCGGCCGGGTGAACGCGACGTGGTTCGCCACCTCGTTGAGGGTGAGTTGGGTGCCCAGCGTCGCGCTCGCGGCGAACGCCGAGGTGACACCCGAAACGAAGTAGGTGGGGACGCCCTCGGCCTCCAGTGCGTCCATCTGCTCCAGCGCCGCGCCGTAGATCGCGGGGTCGCCCGAGTGGAGGCGCACGACCGTGCGGCCCGCCTCATGGGCGTCGCGCATCAGCGGGATCAGTTCCTCGAGGTCCTTCCCGACCGAGTTCACCTGCTCGGCGTGGTCGCAGAAGGCGTCCAGCAGCTCGCTGTTGACCAGCGAGCCCGCGTGGACGACGAGGTCGGCGTCCGCGAGCAGCGCCCGACCCCGCACCGTCAGCAGCCCCGGGTCTCCCGGGCCGGCGCCGACGAATGGGATCCCCTCGCGTTCCTCCAACACGTCCGTCGCCGGGTCGGGAACGGCGTCGCTCATCCGTCGACCGCCTCCGTGTCCGTGGACTCGCTGTCGCCCCTCGCGTCGCGCTCGGCCTCAGCGAACGCCGCGGTCGCCGGCTCCTCGCCGGCGTTCGGTCGCCGGGCGTACGCGAGGGTGTAGTAGTCCCGGTCGGCGATCGCCTCGGGATCGTCGGTGACGACCGTCTCGCCCTGTTCCATGAACAGCCGCCGGCCGTACGTCACCTCGTACCCGGCGTCGACGAGCCCCTCGTGGGTCGCCGGGGCGTCGGTCACCTTGAACAGCACCATTCGGTCGGGACCGGTCGGGGAACGGCCGCCGGCCGCCTCGCGCAAGGCAAGTCCCGCGCCGGCCTCGACTTCGACGCCGAGCGCCGAGGTGAACGCCGTCGTCGCCGAGACGCCGGGGACGGTTTCGACGGCCACGTCGGGGTGAAACGCGTCGAGCGTCCGCCGGAGGTGACCGAACGTCGAGTAGACGTTCGGATCGCCCAGCGTCACGAACGCGGCGTCGCCGTCGCGGGCGACGGGGGCGACCTCCGCGGCCGCCTCGCGCCACGCGCGCCGGAGTTCGTCCTCGTCGCGCGTCATCGGGAAGTCGAGGTCGCCGAGCGTCGACTCGGCGACGTGCTCGACGGCGACCGACCGCGACAGCCGCCCCGGCGTGTAGACGGTGTCGACCGAGCGCAAGATCCGTCGGCCGCGCAGCGTGATCAGGTCGGCCGCGCCCGGCCCGAGCCCGATTCCGTAGAGGGTCACGCACTCACCCCGCCGCGGTCCGCCGACGCGTCGCCGGTGCCGCCCGTGATCACGTACACCGGGTTCTCCGACTCGAAGCTCGTCGCGCCGGCCAGCTCGTAGCCGTAGCTCGCCTGCAGTTGGACGACCTCGTCGAGGAGGTCGCGCTCGCGGAACGCCTCGACCGCCCGGCCGGCCGTCTCCAGCCGGGAGACGTTCATCACGACCCGCGCGACGTCGGTCTCGACGGCGTGGTCGAGGACGGCCTCGAAGTTCCGGGAGCCGCCGACGAACAGCGCGTCGGCGTCGGCCGGGAGTCCCTCGGGCGCCTCGGCCGCGACGAGCTCGATATTCGCGTCCGCCAGCCCGTTGGCTGCCAGGTTTTTCCGCGTCACGTCGAGCTTCTCGGGCGACCGCTCCAGCGCCGTGACCCGGCCCGCGCGGCGGGCCGCCTCGACGGTTACGGCGCCGGTGCACGAGCCCACCTCGACGAAGTGATCCGTCTCGGTGAGCCCGAGTTTCGATACGGTCACGGCGCGCACCTCGGGCTTCGTCGGTCCCGCCTTCGCGTCGTGCGGGAGCCTGGTTTCCGGTATCCGGGGCATCAGGCTCACAAGACGGACGCGCCCACATAACAATTTGGTTTGGGTTAAAACAAATAGAATTGCGTTTGGGTCGACGGACCCGGGGCTCCTCGGTCGCAACGATCTCCATTTCACGTCGGCATCGACTGCGGCGACCGATCCTACCGCGGCGGCACCTCCATGTCTTCGGGCGATCGGCCGAGGTCCGACGCGTCCGGACCGAACACGGTCGCGAGGAGGTCCGGCACGTCCTCGGGCACCACGTCGGAGAACCACCGGCCGCGCGGGTGGACCGCGACGGCTGTTCCGTCGGCGCTACACAGGCCCAGACAGCTCGTCTCCGCGACGTGGACGCGTGACCAGAACACGCCGCGCTTCTTCAGCCACGACCTCGCGGCCTCGAGGACCGCGTCGCCGTGGGCGTCCGCACAGGCGGCGTACTCGGAGTCGCGGGCGTTCGTGCAGACGAGCACGTGGTCGGTGAACCCGTTCTCGTACACCTCGTCGGTGCGATCGCGCATCAGTCGCCCCCGACGGCATGGCCCGACCGCGAGTCGGTCGGCGCCGCGGTGTCACCCGCCTCCGCGCCGTGCAACCGGGCGTGGACGGTGGCGAGGACGAGCCACATGAGCGCCTGTCCGAAGACGACCAGGCCGACGAGGCCGGCGGCGAGCTCCGACGGCAGCGCGACAGTCGTCCGATCCGCCGGAACTGCGGCGGCGAGCACCGGCAGCGCCCCCACGGGGAGCAGCCCGACCGCGACGGCGACCGCCCGTCCACGGTCCCCCCGGAGTCGGTCGTACAGCACCATCCCGGCGATCGCCGCCGCCGCGCCGGCGGCCATCATGACCCCGTAGAGGATCATTCTAGTTTGGACGTCCAGCGCGTGGGCGGTCCCCGGCGGCGCCGGCGGCAGGACGAGCCAGGGCGCGCCCGAGGCCGTGAGGAACCCGGCGGCCGCGAAGACGTAGCTCCGGACGGCTCCGGTGCCGGGGACGATCGGCTCCAGGAAGTAGAACGCGACGCCGAACCCGACGGCGCCGAGCAATACCCCCCACAGCACGCCCGATAGCACGCTTACGCCCCGGTTGACGGAGAGTCCGGCATCGTCGTGGGCCGCGGTCGTCTCCTCGTGGCCGTGGCTCCCGTCTTCGTGGCCGTGTTCCCCGTGTTCGTGGCCGAGTTCGTCGGCGAACCCGACGATCGGGTTCGCGACGAGCGCCAGCAGCACGCCGAAGACCGCGCCGGCGACGAGCCCGGCCTTCACTCCCCTCGTCAGGTACTCGACGAACATTTCAGTGACAGGTGATGCCCGCCGCGTGCCGGAAGTTGTGCATCGCGTCGTGGACCATCGGGTCCTGAACGAATAGCAGCGCGAAGCCGAGTGCGGTGACTGTCAGCACCGCTGAAGCGGTCTGAGCGGCTGTGAGCTCCGTTCTGGCGAGTTCCCACCGGTCGTGTACGGTATCGGTTGTGGACATACTCAATCCGATTTGTGCAAACACAATTGGGTTTGTAAAACTATCGGCACCCAACGAGATCCGATGGACTACGTGCGGGCATCGCGAGCAGGAACCATCCCGAGAACGGGGGCATCGTTCGGGTCCTTGGGACGAAGCACTGCCCGTCGCCCGGCGACGTCGTCGGTCCCCGAGTTCGGGCGCGCAGTTCCCCGGAGCCGTTACTCGGTCGGTGTCGAACCGCGGTTCAACGCGATCGTCTCGGCGGTGTCGCGGTCGGTCGGGTTCGCCGTCAGGACCTCGATCTCCGAGCCCCACTTGACGCTCTCCCAGCAGTCTGCATCGCCTCCGGTCGGAACGAGGCGGGCAGGCCCGCCGTGTTCGAGGGGGACCGCTTCGCCTTCGAGTTCGATCGCGATCAGTGCACTGCGTGCGTGGTCGAGCGGGAACGAGCTCGCGTAGTCGCCATCCATCGCCCGAACGAGGACGTCTGTGCCGTGTTGTGTCGGCTTCGCACGTCCCAGGACGGACCCGACGCTGACCCCGTGCCACGAGAGGTCCCGGGCTCGCCACCCCTCGACGCAGGTGAAATCGTCGGAGAAGTCCCCGCAAGGGAGCGCGCGCAGGTCCTCGAGAGCGAGTCTCAGCGGTTGTGAGACCGCGCCCGTGACGTGGAGCCGCCACCCGTTCGGATCGACCGTGTCCGGTACGGGGTGGGATTCGAGGGCGTCCATCAGTCGGTCCCGGAGTCGCGGCCACACGCTCGATTCATGCGAGATCCATGTCGCGTCGTCACCGTGAGTGCACCGACGAACATGTTCAGTTAGGGTATTCCGCGAGTAACATGTTCGCAACAGGTCTTTTCGTGTCCACCGACCAACGTTCAGGTGATGTGTTTAGGCACCCCTAAAATAGGAACGTCGATCAGCTCACAGGGTCCTCGACACCGCCGCAACGGAGGTGTCACGGCGTGATGCTCTCGACCGGCGGCGACGCAGGCACCGAATCTCGTTCGGCCTGGCAAGAACATCAAGCGAAGGAGACAGCATGACCGCGACCGACTTCGACGCTGAAAGAGGCTACGACGACGACCAATTTTCCGCCGTCGAAGTGTTCCGCAGCGATCGGATGAAGGTCGTGTGCGGGTACTTCCAGCCGGGTCAGTTCATTCCCGTCCACGCTCCCTCAAGCGACGTTGCGATCCACGTCCGGTCCGGAACCGGTACCGTCCGCGACGGGGAGACGGAACACCACGTCGAGGCCGGCGATGTCGTCGTCGTCGAGGCCGATACCGATCGGGGCGTCAAGGCTGACGACGATTCGAGCCTGGAGGCGATGCTCGTTACCGCGCCCCCGCCGACCCACGCCGAACACGAACCGGTTCGGGAGGGGCTACAGCGCGACCGATTCGACCCACACACACGAGAGTCATGACGGAGATCCGAACGCTCATGGACATCGATGGACAGCCCCACGCGAACGTCTTTCCCGATTCGGAGCCGAAGACGATCCGACTCCGACTCTCCGAGGGCGACGAAGTCGCGCCACATTCACACCCCGGCCGCGACATCGTCTTCTATCTCGTCGAGGGAACGGTCGAGGTCAAACTCGACGA
Source organism: Halobaculum magnesiiphilum (assembly GCF_019823105.1). NCBI lineage: Archaea > Methanobacteriati > Methanobacteriota > Halobacteria > Halobacteriales > Haloferacaceae > Halobaculum > Halobaculum magnesiiphilum. The sequence continues at coordinate 466,570 of NZ_CP081960.1, read as the reverse complement.
CGATCGATACGAGGTGACCGCCGGCGACATCGCCCGATTCGAAGGTGAGCGTGAGATTTCTCCGCGCGCACTCGAGGACAGCACCGCGCTGATCGTCCTTTCGCCCCGGCCCGAGGACTGATCACCCAGACGGGTTCGAAGCCGAGTTCACGGATACGCCCCACCCTCAACGAGCAAACCCGTCAAGGTGAGCGAAGTAGGGTGGGGTAGTTGACCGGCGTCTTGCCGGCCCGGACACGGCCGACGCTTTCGCGGACGATCGAGGCAACGTGGTCAACGTACTCGTGGGTCGAATTCCTCCCACGGCGAAAGCAGTGGGCTTCCACCTTGCATCCGTGTGACACCACTGTACCGATTCCGTCCTCACTTACTCGGATCGGACTCGGCGGCTTGTACGGCCTTCCGTCGTGGGTCGAGCGATCCCAACAGGATCTGACTCAGGGAATGCGGGCTGTGTATTCGGATGACGCGAAGCATGTTTGCGGTGAAGACGACGACACCGATCGTCACCACCCCGCCGCCGATCACCTGAGCGCTCGGCGGGAGTTGGAACACGTCCGAGAGAACGAGCACGAGCGTCCCCACGACCAGCAGGGTCGCGTCCGCGGCAGCTAATCGATCGTCGTAGAGATCGTCGATCATGGGTACGTCCTCGAACCCGAGCAGGTCGCTGTATCGGTGAACCCAGACGATGAACGGGACGATGTGATAGAGGGTTCCGAGGACGACGAACCCGACGGTACCGAGGACGAAGAGGTGGACGGCCGTCGGTGCACCGAACAGGGAGTCCGCAGCGGTCGGATCACGCAGCCATGTCGGGACGGTAGCCAGCGCCCACGCGGTCAACGCCGGGACGACGACCGCGTATCGCGTGTGCATCGGCGTTCGGGGAACCTGCATCTCGTACAGTCTCCGGGCGAGGACGATGGCGAACGCGAGGGCCGCCGCCAACACGAGCACGCCGCCGAGGCGAGCGACAGCAATGATATCGACGAGACGACCGAGCGCGAGAAGGACGACACCGACGGGGTGCCCGAGTTCCTCGACGGGGCGGAGGTAGTCATCGATCCCGTGGAGTTCGGTCTGCGTGAACATCGTCCCCAACTGGTAGAGCGCGCCGTAGACTGTCGTGAGCACTGCACCGAACACGGCGAGCGTCGCGTGCGCCATGACGACGTCCCCACGAGCGATCGGGAGGTCTCCGAACACCGGTCTCGTGAATCCGATAGCGAGCAGCAGTCCCAGGGACGTGAGCAAGACGAAGAACCCGAGCGCGATGAGAAAGTGCCGCTCGGTCACGTCGTACGACTCCATCGGAATCATCGTCCGGACGATGTTGTAGACAAAGGTCCAGAACCCGGCGAGCATGAGGATCCCGAACGGAACGAGCCACCCGAGCATGTTGAATACGAGAGCGATACTGAACCCCAATATCCCACATGCGACGAGTGCCAACTGCACGGTCGCGAGCCGACGAGAGTAGAGCGTCACCCCGGACCAGACCGGCACGAACTGCGTCATCGCCCCCATGATAGTGATGCAGATCCACCCCGCCAACAACAGATGGACGTGCACGAGCGTTCCGAGCCCGGGAACGGCGTCGGCAGCGATCCCGATGCCGACGAGCACACCCCCGAGGAGGAATCCGAGCCCCACAACGAAGTGACGCAACGGGACCGTCATCGGGGGTTGGTGATCCGTCTCGATGTTTCCCGGCATCGCGCCCATACCGTTCGCTAGCGCGTCCGTCTCCCTCACTGTCTCTCCGAACATATTCGCGGAAGGGACCGTGTTGATCGAGAATGTACGCGACACTACAGTGTCTGTGGACACCCGCAGACTGTGACGTGATCCGGAACACGGCCGAAGCGGGCCGTTCGTTCACCGGGATCGATCACAGTCTGTCGGACACTGTTTCACAGAGATGCAAGGAGGAAGCCCACGGCTTGAGCCGTGGGAGGAATCCGACAAGCCTCGAATCACCCCACGAACGATTGCAGGCCGACTCCCCCACGCCACCCGTAGAATATATAAATAGATAGTTTGAAATGTGAAACACAGATGGAGAATGTGATTCGCACCGTCAAAATCAAACTCGACGTACCCACAGAGCGGTGCGACGACCTCCATCAGACGAAAACCCAGTTCCTCCACTGTGCCAATACGACGGCAGAGTGGGCGTGGAAACACCCGAACGACTACTGTATAACCTCGAAACAGAAAGCCGAAAACGCCCTCTACAACCAACTTCGTAACGAAACGGAGTTGACCGCGAACCTCGTCCAGAAAGGGATTCGACGGGCTATCGAGGCCACCAAAAGCGGTCTCGCCCGACTCAAAAAAGGCGACAAGACGAGTCAACCGCACTTCGATGCGTGGAGCGTCGTCTACGACAAACGAAGTGCAACGTTCCACCGCGACCACGTCTCTCTGTCCACAGTGAATGGTCGTGTTGAGTGCGACTACGTGATTCCCTACGACGCTAAGGGGACACCGATTGGTGACTACCTGTTGAACGAGGACTATGAGTTCCGGATGTCCACGTTACAGTACGATCGCTCCACAGACTCGTTCTACCTCCACGCACGGATGCGCCAACTCGAAAATGACAAGAAATCCACAACTACTTCTTCCAACACCAAGCACAGAACAGTCCTTGGTGTTGATCTGAACGTGGACGGTTCGCTCGCCGTGACTTCAACAGGCGCATTCATCGGGAACGCCGACGAGATGAACCATCGACGCCGAGAGTTCGAGAAGACTCGTGGGTCGATGCAACAGACAGGAACGCGGTCGGCACACCTGTCGATTCAGTCGATGAACGACCGCGAACACCGTTGGATGCAGGACGAGCTCCACCGTGCTTCGAACCAGATTCTCGACGAAGCCCGCGACCACGGGTGTACGCATATCGCGTTCGAGAATCTGACCGGGATTCGTGACCGGATGGCTGGAGCGAAGCGGTTCCACGCGTGGGCGTTCCGACGCCTGTACCAGTACGTCGAGTACAAGGCTGAGGTATTCGGCATCGAAGTCGAACAAGTGAGTCCGGCGTACACGAGCCAGCGGTGTTCGTCGTGTGGGTTTACCCACGAGAGCAATCGACGGTCAAAACACCAGTTCGTGTGTCAGAAGTGCGAGTACGAACTGAACGCGGATTACAACGCGAGTAAGAATGTTGCTCGGAAACTCTTGAAACGACTCCACTCGGGGCAAACGTCTTCGAGTGGAGGCGCTCCCTGTCAGTGTGCGCTGAAGTCAGGGACGCTGAACCTAAACGGCGATTACACCGCCTCCGTCAACGCGACGGCAGAAGGGGAGTCCACTGACAAGCCCACGACTTCAGTCGTGGGTTACTGACAGGTTCACCATGCAATCAGTCACGATCACCAGAACGATAGACGCGTCGCGAACCGAGATCCGGGCGGCGATGCAGGAGCTCGAACAGTTCACCCTCGCGGCAGGCTTCGACGAAGTCGACGTGGACGGGCGGACGATCCGCGTCGCCAACGACGTCGGCGTCGCCGAGATCGAACTCGAACTGGCCGTCGTCGACGATTCTGACGCGGCCTTCGCCTACGAGCAACGCGAAGGGATCTTTGAGGAGATGCGGACCGCGTTCACGCTCACGTCGGTTCCGGACGGAACCGAAATCGAGGCGACGACCGAGTTCGCGCTCGATATCGCCCTCGTCGGTGGTGTTCTCGACGCGACCCTGATCAAACGCCAGCGTCGAGCCGAACTGGAGGCGCAACTCGACTACATCGAGGAGGCCACCTGAACGCGGTTCGAATCCCCGGTATCGCATGCGGGAACGTGAGAAGTCAGCTCGGAGTGCGGAATCGAACGTGTTCGGGCAGGGGCTTACCGGTATCGGACACGTACCCTCGGGCGATGAGCACCCACGACGACCACGACCACGGGGACGTGCAGCCTGTCACCGACCGAGTTCACGACACATCGTGGTCCGCGAACCTCGAGAAACCGGAACACGCTTCGGATCGCGACCTGGTCCGTCGACAGGCGGTCGACGCGATCGAACACACGGCCGGCGGAAACCACGTCAATTTGGTCACCCATGGCGATCACGGGCATCCGTCGGAATACCTTTACCCAACGTTAGAGGAGGAGTTCGACGGGAGCGACCTCGACTGGGAGTACATCGAACAGTGCGGCTGTGGCGGGCACGTCGTTCGCGTCCACGTCCACTGATCAGGGTAGACGAGTTCGGCGATCCACCTGTGCCGCGAACATCTCCGGGGTTACTGGTACACTGGTTGCCGACCTAATCCTGCATATGCCGGGATTCCCGTCCCCGTTCGGTGACGACGACGGTTCGCTGTTCGATAGCTACGGCGAGTTCGTGCCGGATACCCAACCGACAGTCTTCGAGTTTCTCGAGGGGCACGACGTGCTCGATGGGCGCGATCACGCCGCGTTCCACAGACTGACGCGTGATATCTTCGAGGAACGGAAGGTCTACGACATGACCTTCAATTACAACCTCGCTCGACTGAACCTCGACACCCGTCATCGAAGCGCGGGATACCGGTACGCCGTCGAGCGGGAGGGCGGCGAGAATGTACTCTCCGAGGATCCGATCGAACGTGTCCTCCGGGCGGAATTCACGCCGACCACGCCGTTTTGCCCCCAGACGCACACGCTGACGATCGGATCGTTCCGGGCGTGGAACGGACTCTCCGACCGACACGAGTACGATCTCGTCAGAGTCCGTGCGGCCCCGATGCACCACCAAAGCGACGCGATCAACGACCAACTCGCCGAACTCGAGGAGAAGTACATCGAGACCGGCGATGTGACCGTCGTCCCCGAGGACAGCCCCGATGTCGGTTCGAACCCGACCGACCGACCGATGCAAACGGAGAATGCGGGTCGTGGGACTCCCGACGCACCGTTTTGAATCCGATCGTGCCCGAAGTCTCGCGAACTCAAGTGGGAACTCGGCCCGACGGTCCTCGATCGACACGTCGCCATCGAGTCGGTGACCTCGCGATTTCGTCACCTCGGCGTATAGTCGCCGATCGAGAGAACATATTCGGGAAAACCGCTTGGATAGCGGGAGTTGGATACTGTACCATGGACGCGATCGGCGATATCATCGCGGAGACGGCCGCACCGAACGACCGCCATCGTGAGACGTTGGACGCACGGGAGCTCCCACCGCCCCAACCGCTTCAGAACACGCTGGAACGGCTCGCGGAGATCGGGGACGACACCGTCTTGGTTCAGCTCAACGATCGCGCACCTCAACACCTGTATCCGAAGTTGACCGACCGAGGGTACGAGTTCGAGACGGTCGAAACCGACAGTCGGGTCGTGACGGCGATCTGGAGAGACTGACAGAGGTGGCATTCGACTTCGTCTGCTCCAAGCCGTCGTCGTGGTAACATCGGTGTAACTGGGTGACGTGAACGCCCGGAAACGGGTAAGTCATCCCGACCCGTACACGGATATGAGACCCCACGTCCGACCCAATCGGAGGGCCGATGGCGGATTTCCTTGACTATGACCGGCACCCATCAGACGCAATCGACGACCGAATCGACGGAGAACGGCGCTGCAACTACGGGGACGGCGACCGACGGATCGGCGCCGGATTCCGACGTCTTCGCCGACCTCCCGCCGAGTGCGAAACTCGTTCACTTCGTGTTGGATCGCGACGACCAGCGAACACAGACGCAACTGGTCGAGGAGACGGCCCTGTCGGCCCGGACCGTTCGGACGGCCCTCGGTCGACTCGAAGACGCAGGATTGGTGAACGAGTCCATCTGTTTGCGCGACGCTCGAAAGCGGGTGTACTCCCTCACGGATGACGGTGCGACTGCCGGTGACGCTGTGGACGTCGAACTCGAAGTTTGACAAAACACAGCAGCTCTCACTCCTCCGTCCGCCGCGTTCGCTGAAACGAACGTCATCCCAACGATCAGAAATCGAGGTGGGCGATCCGTTCCCGAGAGCGATCAACTACTCCTCGTCGGCCATCCCGCCGAAGACGGCGTCGGCGTCGCTCGGGACGTCGAAGTCGTGATAGTGCTCTCCCTTCTCCTCCGAAAGGATGTTGAGCGCCGCGGCGGCGCCGTCGCCCGCGGAGATGACGGCCTGCCACTCCTCTGCACGAACCATCGCACCCGTCGCGTAGGCGCCGTCGACGCTCGTCTCCATAGTCACGTCGACGTCGACGACATCGCCGTCGAACGCGCAACCGAGCGCCTCCGCGAGATCGCGCTTGGCGCCCGTCGCGAGGACGAGATACCGTCCCTCGACGGCGTCATCGTCGGTATCGACGCGGAATCCTTGGTCGGTTTGCTCGACATCGGTCGCCTCGGCCCCCTGGAGCCGGTCGACCCCGAAGGAGTCGACCTGCCCCCGGAGCGTTTCCAGATACACGGAGCCGTCGACCGAACCGATCCCGGGATAGTTGAACAGATGGGCCTTGTGCAGCCACGTCCCGTCCGTGTCGAGGACGGTCGCCTCGAGCCCGTTCTTCTGTGCGAACAGCGCCGCGGTCAGGCCGGCTGGACCGCCGCCGACGATAACAACATCGCTCACACGAGGAATATCTCCGTCAGCGACAATAACAGTGTGGCCCCCGGAAGCCCGAATACATCCCTCAGCTGCCGGCGAGTCTGGCGATACTCGATCCGGGGTGATCGGCCGGCTGGGTATCGGCCATCCCGGAACCGAACGCCCCTGTGTCGTTCGGACGCCGGGATTGTGAGGGCGGAACCCCGTCGGCGTCAGTCGCCGCCGTCGTTAGGCGCCGCGATGCGATCGGTGTCGCCGTGGGGGTCCGGGAGCGATTCGCGGTGGAGGTGATACCACTCGGCGAGCGTCCCCCTCGTTCCGTCCGTCTCGACGGTGACCGAGCCGTCGAATCCCCACTCCGCCCGGTCGGCGTCGTCGCCGAACGCCAGCGGCACCTCGACGCGGAGGTCCTCTGCCGAGAGCGTGACCCCGCCCTCGCGTTCGATGCCCTCGTCGATAGCCAGTTCCAGGACGTCGAGCCAGCGCTTGGGGACCCGTCGCGAAGTTCGCGTGTCGTCGCTCATACGACCCAGTACGGGTTCGAGGTACCTGTTGGTTTCCGTGTCTCCGCTTTCAGTTTCCGTATCGCTGGTCGACCGCGGGAAAAGTGGGTTGGAGCACCGGCGGTGGTCGCCGGTCGATGTGTCCGATCCGTCCGTCGCGTCGGGCTCGAAGGGACGAACTAGTTGTTTGTATGATAAGATAGCAGGATCGTGTAACGACAGTGGGACTTCTCACCGTAGCACGTCGATCGTATGGGAGTATGATCCACCTACGTTACGCGAGTCCCACGTCACCACGGATCACTAAGTGTGAGCTTCGTGTGAGTAGGTCTGGTGTCGAAGTTACCGACTGGTTCATAACAATACTGGTGCCGACACGCTTCTCGTATGCTTCGCAAGGAGCGCGCCTCGGGAATCCAAGTGATGCTAACGTGTGCGTGATTCCGTTGCCGTGTTCGGATATCGCATCGAGGAGCGTCAACGCGAAGCGAACCACCTATGAGCCAGATTCCGCAACAGCAGCCCGGACAGTACGGTACCGAGTCTAGTTTATCTACCAGCCAGCAGTCCCAGTTCGGTCAGCAGCCGCAGTTCGGCCAGCAACCGCAGTTCGGACAGCAGTCGCAATTCGGCCAGCAACCGCAGGTCGGTCAACAGGGGCAGTTCGGTCAGCAGCCGCAGGTCGCTCAGCAGCCGCAGGTCGCTCAGCAGGGACAGCCGAGTTACCAGGTCCCGCAGAGGCAGTCACCGTCCATGCAGGCACAGCCTCCGGCAGTGAGTCAGGGAATTCAACAGGCCGGATCCCCCTCGCAACAGGTGACGCAGGCCGACGGTCGACAGATCGCCACGACGCTGCAGGAACTTGAACGCACTCTCGAGCAGGCGAACGTGTACGCGCTGGAGAACGGCAACTCCGCCGTCGCACGGATCACCGAGGACCTGGAGACGATGGTCGAAGCGGAGCGCAAGCTGATCCTCCGCCGGTCCCCGTTCGCGGAATCGTTCCGGCAAACCGTCGCTCAGAACCTCCAACAGGCGCTTCAGGAGCTCCAGCAGCAGCCGAACGACCCGGCGCATCAGGAGCTGAACGCGCAGATCCAACAGGCCTCGACGGTGCTCCGGAACGGCTCGGTCCAGATGTCCCCGAGCGAGCGGGGCGTCGGCCAGCAGGCCCGACTGGGTCAGCAGCCCCAGCAATCGCAGCAGCCGCAGAAGTAACCACCTGAGAGAATCGGATGTCCAGTTTCCCATTCAACGAAACGCAGGTCGAGTCGCGCGGCGGCGAGACATCGCAGGCGACCGACTGGAACGTCACGCAATCCACGCAGGAGCCGACGTTCCAGCCAAACCAACAGCGGTTCGCGTACCCGGACGTCGACATCGTCGACGCGGGCGATTCGGTCATCGCCTACGTCGACCTCCCCGGCTATGACGCCGACGACATTCGGGTGCGTATCGATCAACAGACGCTGTTGATCGACGCAACACGTGAGGAGGAGATCGGAGAGACCGACACCGTCGTCGCGCGCGAGCGCCCGACCACCGTCGAGCGGATGGTCACGCTCCCGGCGGTCGTCAGGGCCGGCGGCGCCGAGGCGGAACTCAACGACGGCGTGTGTATGATCTCGCTGCCGAAAGCCGCGACGGATCGATACGAGGAGATTCACGTCAAAGGCGAGTAGGTCGAGGGGCCGTCCGCCCGCCTTCGGCGCGGGCGGTCGAAGCGCCGTCGACGGCGTCCGATCTCAGATACGCAAGTCAGTGCGGTGGTTGTCACACCACAATGTCCGCTGTTCACGGTAAGGCGCGAGCAGAACAGCGGACGCGGTGGTGTCCGGTGACCTCGATTCGGAAGAGTTCTTCATGGAATCAGCGGTATATGGCTCTAATACCTTCGAATTCTGATCGAACCGAGACTGTCAGCTGCGTCGAATGAGTGTCAGTTGTTCCCTCCGCGGGCGAGTCGGAAGGACGCGCGGCGAGTTCGAGCGGCTGTACCGAACCGTTCGAGCCGCATCGACACCACTGTGTCCGCTGTTGTGATGGACAGGGATACGTCGCTGGCCCGGTCGAGTTGTCTGGTCGCCGGGGCGGTGACCGTGGATGAGTGGTGAACCTGACCCACAGACGGCCGGATCTACACCACCGTGTCCGGAGCTTTCACACCACCTCGTCCGCTGTTCGAATTCCGAATACGGTACTCCGATCCCCCGTTCCCGTTCAAGCCATTATTTCACAAGCGGTACAAGGCGGATGCCCCGACCCTTGAGGTCGGGGAGGAAGCGGACAACCGATGACACAAACCACGTTACGATGGTAGGCCGACTCCCAGGCATATAAGTAACACAGACAGTATTTGTGAAAACACAGTGGAATACCGTCGTACCGCCGTGATCAAACTCGACACTCCCGAAGGAGCCGACGCCTCCCTTCGAGAGACGGTCGAGCAGTTCAAACACTGCGCCAACACCGCAAGTGAGTGGTGCTGGCACGGTAACGACGGCTACCACGTCACCTCCAAAGCCAAAGCCGAACGCGCTCTGTACGACCAACTCCGCGACGAAACCGACCTTACCGCGAATCTCGTCCAGAAAGGGATTCGTCGCGCTGTCGAAGCCACCAAAAGCGGAGTCTCGCGTCTTGAACGTGGTGAGAACACGTCGAAACCCCACTTCTCGGCAGACAGCGCAGTGTACGATAAGCGGAGTGCAACGTTCCACCGTGACCACGTATCGCTTTCGACCGTAGACGGGCGCATTGAGTGTGATTACATCCTTCCCGACGACTCGGAGATTCCGCCGACGAAGTACGTCTCCGACCAGGATTTCGAGTTTCGGATGGCGCACTTGCAGTACCGCGACGGCAACTGGTACTTGCACGCATCCATGCGGAAAGTCGAAGCCGACGAGGAACTGTCTGAATCCGATTCCAAGCACAGAACAGTCCTTGGTGTGGATTTGGGCGTGAACAACCTCGCGGTCACTTCGACTGGGGTGTTCTGGTCGGCAGACGAGTTCAACCACTGGCGTCGAGAATACGAGAGGCGTCGTGGCTCGCTCCAGCAGTGTGGCTCTCGTCACGCCCACGAAAACATCGAGTCAGTGGGGCAGAAAGAGTACGGGCGGTTCGAAATACACCTGCACACGGTGGCGAACGAACTTACCGGGGAGGCCGTCGAAAATGACTGTTCGCACATCGTGTTCGAGGACTTGACCCACATTCGGGAGAACATCACCGAGGCGACGTGGCAACACATCTGGGCGTTCCGACGTCTCTATGAGTACGTCGAATACAAGGCCGAAGAACTCGGTATCGAGGCCGTACAGGTTGACCCCCGAAATACGTCGAAGCGTTGCTCGATGTGTGGGTTTACCCACGACGCCAATCGGTCAGGAGCAGCGTTCGAGTGTCAGCAGTGTGGGTACGAGAACCACGCGGACTACAACGCTTCCAAGAACATCGGTTTGCAGTATCTCCGTCGTCGGCAAAACGCAGACGATGGAGGCGCACCCGTAGATGTGCGCTTGAATCGCGGGACGCTGAATGTAAGCGGGGAGTACGTCCCCCCTGCCTCTACTGAGGCATAGAACGGGAGTCCACGCGAAAGCCTCGGGGCTTGACCCCGAGGCGATTTACTCGCTTCCTTCTACTCGCTTCCTCGCCACACCACCTCGTCCGCTGTTACTGATCGCTGCTGCGGCTACTCTGGAGCGGTCCCGGTGTCGCAAGGAGTCTCGGAGGTCAGCGGTCGGTCGTGCCGCGATCAGTCTTCCGCGAAGTCCGAGACGCGAGCGTCGGTGAAGTCGTCAGTCGGGTCTTCGAGGAGGAACTCCTTCACCGACTGGTGAACACCGACGTCCTGAACGGTGTCCGCCATCGCGTCGAGGAGCAGGTCGACGTCCATGTCGAGCGCGTATTCACGATAGGTGCCGCCACGCCGACCCTCGTTTCGCTCAGTCACCGAGATGATACCCAACATCGCCAGTTCCGAGAGGTGATCGCGCATTCGGCGGGGAACGAGCGGATCGCGGTCGGCCATCTCGGCGAAGCGTGTGTACCGCGGCCGAACGTCCCGCGAACGGACCGGAGCCTCGTTCTCGAGATCGAGCGTGAGAAGGGCGTAGAGAACGAGATGCCCGTGCTGGGTCAATCCGGTGATCCCCTCCTTGATCCGACCGCGTTCGAGCGCGCGACGTCCGCGTTCGACGTGTTCCTCGGCGACTCGCTCGGTGTCGTCGTCGCGAGCGAGGTCGCCGGCCTTCATCAGCAGGTCGATCGACTGGCGGGCGTCACCGGCGTCCTTCGCCCCGTAGGCGGCACACAGCGGGATGACGCCGGGATCGAGGACGCCGTCGTGGAACGCGACTTCGACGCGCTGTTCGAGGATCTTCTGGAGGTCCGTCGCGTCGTAGGCGGGGAAGTGGATCTCCTGTTCACACAGCGAGGACCGAACCTTCGGGGAGAGGTCGTCGCGAAACGAGAAATCGTTGGAGATGCCGACGATCCCGATCTTCGCCGTCGAGAGGTTCCCGTTCGCCCGGGCACGCGGGAGCTGATAGAGGATCGAGTCGTCCTCGACGTGATCGACCTCGTCGAGAACGATGAGGATCGTCCCGCCGCACTCGTCGAGTTCGCTCCACAACATCTCGTAGACGCTGGCCCGCGGATACCCGGTTGTGGATATCTGTTCGGTGTCGTCCCGGAACTCATTGACGAGCCGCGTCGCGACCTGATACGACGAGGTCAGCCCGTCACAGTTGAGCGCGACGACGGTGAGCTCGATGTCGTCGTAGTGTGCGGCGTCCTCCTGGAGGTGTTGCAGAAGGTACCGGGTCGCCGCGGTCTTCCCTACCCCGGTCTTCCCGTAGAGGAAGACGTTGTTCGGCTGTTCCCCGTTGATCACGGGTTGGAGCGCGGCGCGGTAGGTGTCGAGCTCCTCATCGCGGCCGACCAACTGCTCCGGTTGATAATCCTCCCGGAGGGCGTCGCGGTCGCGGTAGATATCTGTATCCCGCTCGAACATCCCCATTGGTAGTCGTCGGTACATACGTGGGACGAATGATAAAACCACCGCGTCCGGAGTGTCCGGAGCGTCCGCCGTTTCCGCTGTTCCGGGAGATGGTATAAAATGTATATAATGGCGTTCGGACACACCCCCTCCACTTTGTCCGCTGTTCTGGCGATCAGGTGTCCCCCGGGGGAGGTTGCTGTTCTAGAAACCCGGTGGATTTATATCACACAAACACGAGTTAGTCCGTATGGCAGTAGAAGTTGAGTTTTGATTAGGTGTTTTGAAAGATACTAGAACTGAACGAACTCGTTTCGGCCCGAGAACGTTCGACTTCATCAGCGGGGACACTGGTCCGCAAGAGAACCGCGGACATAGTGGGGGGAGAGTGTCCGACCCGGTTGGAAATCTCACTCGATGGATAGCTATCGGACAACAGACCGAAATACGCCCGGAACTCGGATATCTTCGCGGTTCGACTCACCGAGCTAACACCACCGTGTCCGCTGTTCCGCCGATCGTTTCGCCAGAAGAACGGCGGACATCGTGGTGTGTCCTCGAGATGACGAGGATACACTGCTTTCACCTCTGACGATATCGACGTGGGTTCGTCGTTCCTGACGACGTGGGGTAGAGACGAAACGGATTCATCAGCCACAACGACGCGTCGTCACCATTCGCGACAGTGATCGGGGTCGGAACTCCGGCGAACGTGCGGATTCGAACACCACGATGTCCGCTGTTCTGTTCTCCCACTCCGCGCGACTACACAGAGCTTCTCCTGGAATTCTATTCCAACGGACCCGATCGACCAACGTGTCTCGGCAGAAACTGCGGACACGGTGGTGTTGGCGTGACCGGACCAGCGATCTTCCGGCAATTACGGCGGACATCGTGGTGTAGTTCCCGGTGAGTCGCCCGGTGGAGTCATTGACTGGGCCTTTCGGTCTCTCACGGTGTTGGTCGAGAAGAGTGATCACTGAACAGTCGATCAGTGATGATTCGTTCTCCGAGTTTTCACGTCGAATGACCGATCAGTTTCGGCTTCGGGGACACGTAGGGTTAACATAACTGCGGTGTGAACCTCGAGTGAATGGAGATATCAGAGGATCTACGCTGTGTATTCAGTGCCGAAGTGGAAGAGCAGGACGGGTCGTACGTAGTAGAGGTACCGAAGCAGGAAGTCCGTCTGGACACGCTTCGTCCCGAACACGTCTATCGCGTCGCCATCCTCGGTCAACGCGAGGGTGCGGACGTGGGGGTATCCTCAGACGACGATGTCGACACGGCAACCAGTGATGCCGGAACCAACGGGGTTGATGGATCGGGCGGTGCCTCGACTGACCACCCGAACCACACCGACGCCGAACCGTCGCCAAGTGCTACGTCGTCCGAGGGTTCGGGGGAGCCTTCCGATACAACGAACGAGACGGACGAAACCGGCGAACCGGAGCCCCCGGTCGACCGTGGCGACGAGGTGACCGTCGACATCGAGGGGATCGGCGACCAGGGCGACGGGATCGCCCGCGTCGACCGCGGGTACGTGATCATCGTCCCGGACACGGAGAAGGGGGAGCGGGTCCGGATCAGGGTCACGAGCGTGAAGCAGAACGTCGCGTTCGCGGAGGTCGTCGAGCGGGTCGAACGACACCACTACGAATGAACTGTTGGAGTTGGTGGAAGTGCCACGAATGAACGCCTGACCATGAGCTGTTCTCACGGATGCCTTCAAGCTCTTCCATCCGATTGACATCCTCCTCCGGCTAAAGCCGGAGGAATCCCGAGCGTTGGGATATTAGGGTTTGCAGTCTCCCTGTTCTCTCGTTTTGAACGTCCCGCTCTCGCGGTCGAACAGGAAGACTCCGGGCTGTGCCAACCAGCCGTTACTCATATCCCCGGTCGGGGGACTCTGAGTTATCTTTCTCCGGATGTTCACCGCACCATTCACATCTGCATTCATCGTCGTCTCGCACGACTCACAGACGTACAGCCCTCGCTCCACGCGGTTGCTGTCTCGAATTTGCCCGCAACACGAACACGTCTTCGAGGTGTTCTCCTCGTCTACACGATCAACGAGGATGCCGTGTTCCTCGGCCTTGTATTCAAGAAGGCGGGCGAACCGGTCGAACTCCCAGCCGTGCAACTTCTTGTTCCCCGACGCACCCCAGTTCTGCGAGTCACCGTTCTCATCCTCGCGGATGTCACTGAGGTCGCCAACCGCTATCTTCTCCACGTCTTCTTCGACACACCGCTGAACGATGTGTTTGCTGAGGGTGTGGAGGAAGTGGTCTTTGCGTCGGGAGAGTTTCTGCCGAGCCTTCCGCGCTCTCTTCGACGGGCCATTCTCGCCTTCAGTCTGGTACTCCTCACGAGTGAAGTAGTGCTTATCCTCTTTCAGCACGTTCCCCGGATACAACTCACTCGCGCCGTCTTCGTAGTCGATGGCGAGATAGTTGCTGATTCCGAGATCGATACCCGCTGTCTTGTCACCGGGTGCGTCTTCGACGGAAATCTCTTTCTTGCAGACGAGATGGAGTTCCCACTCGTCGTCGTTCCAGACAGCACGCACCTGCTGGATGTTCTCAACTTCTACGTCAGGGCGGGTTTCGTACTCGGCGAGGATGAAGTCAGACCGACTCTCTTTCAGATTGAAGCCTTTCGAGAGGCGAAGTTGGTCGTGTTTGTCGTCGTACTTGATGGCCCGTTTCTTCCATGTGACGGTGGAGCGTGGGTGGTCGTCGCCACGTTTCCGGTAGCCCGGTGGGTTGTTGCCGTCGTCGGAGTTGTACCAGCCATTGAACGCCTCAGCAAGTTCTTCAAGAACTCGCTGACTTGACTGAGAATGCAGGTCACTGTAGCGTTCGTGGTCTTTCAACTCCGACTTCAATTCGGCTTCGTCAGGTATCTCACCATCGTCATCCCACCGTTGTTGGATGTAGTAGCGTCCGACGTTCCACAGTTTGGATGCGGAGAACCCACACTGGTTGAGATCGTCACGAACCTGTTGGTGGTTCGTGATTCGGGCGACGTAGGTGCGGGTTGTCTCTAGCATCGAACCGACTTCATAACACGTTATTAGAGAGTTCTTATTAAAAACAACGGCCGAGTGTGGAATATCCGGCTGGAATGTCGTCGGTGGATTGTCGGTCAGAATGTCGGATTCATCCCGGGCCTAAAGGCGCGGGTATTCTCCTTGTTCTTTATAACTCGAAGACACCGTCCTGCATCCAACCGAAGGGCTGCTCCTCATCCTCATAGTCTCGTTTGAGGACGTGACTCTTCGCGAAGTACTCAGTCGTGCCGACGAGCAGTCCCTGCTCAACAAGGAAGTCGCTTGGTTCTTTCTCGGCGACACCAACGAGGTAGGTCACGATATCGGCGATCAGACAGAATTTCTGAATACTGTTGTCCCACTCACCCCGAATATCAACCATACGGAAGGCGTAGGCGTTCTGCCGGCGGTTGAGGCGATCGACCACCAGATTCAGTCGGCGGATCGGCTCTCGATCGTAATTCCCGAGCACGAAGTACGACCGATTGCTCTCGTAGACGGGCGTGAGCTCGCTCAGCGTGTGGAGGATTTCTTCGTTGTCGGCCAAGGAGATCTCCTCCTCGTCGAGCTGCTCCTTCGCACTCGTGAGGACCTCCTCAGGGACGGGTGACTCCTCGTTCGACATTGGCGGTCCTTCTCAGTCTTGTGAGATATGGTTTCTGAAGTAATTTACTGGGGTAGTCACTGGTGGCTTACTCTAGAGTGATTTACTCAAGAGTAAACTACTTGGCGCCAGGGCATGTACTGTGCCGTATGAGCTCTGACATTGGGACTGCTGAGGGGATGGAAACCCGCGAACTCGTCCACTTCGTCACCCAGCAGACGCGGTTCGCGCTGATCAACAACATCCTCCAGCACCCGGAGCAGCTCCCGTCGATGTACGAGCTCGAGGAGCTCAACCCCAGCGTGAGCGACGCCACCGTCTACAAACACATCCAGAAGCTGATCGACGCCGGCATCGTGAAAGAGGTCGCCCTCAACGATGACCAGCGCCGACAGGGATATCCCTGGAAGTTCTACGGGCTCACGGAGGAGGGTCGAGCATTCCTCGAAGAGCATAACCTCCTTGCTGCGGAGGAAACCCTCCAGCAGATCTACGAGACTATCTCCGATAAGTCCGAGAAGATGATCAAATACGAGAATGCTCCCCGTCCGGAAGAAGCGTAGCTCCCGATATCTCGACCCAAATCCGTTCTTCAGCAGTTATGCACCGGCGGCAGATTCCTTCTGGAGCCCTTCACCGCCGAGCTGCCGCTCCACGAGCGCGAACAGCGAATCCATACCGATAGCCAGCAGTGCACCGGGAATCGCACCGGCGAGTACCTGTGGCATATTGAACAGTTTGATGCCGACCACGACCCACAGCCCCAGTCCCCCACCGCCGATAAAGAAAGCGAGGTAGGCTGTCCCGACAGTGATGACCGAGGCGGTGCGAATGCCGGCGAATATCACGGGCAGCGCAAGCGGGATCTGAATCTCCTTAAGAATCTCCCAGTCGGTCATTCCCATGCCGCGGGCGGCCTCGACCGTCGACTCGTCGACGTCCTCAATGCCCGTGATGGTGTTGGTGAGGATGGGGAGGATGGCGTAGGTGAACAGCCCCACGAGCGCCGTCGTGAATCCGATGCCGAGGATTGGAAACACCAGGAAGATGATGGCGATGGTCGGCACCGACTGCGCAATGTTGCCGAGTCCGAGGATATACCCCTTTAGCTTCGGCCGGCGAGTTGCAAGGATCCCGCCCGGAACGGCCACGAGGATGGCACAGACGACCGCGACGATCACCAGCTGGAGGTGTGTGATGAGTAGTTCGACAAACTGCTGCTGGTTCGCCAGCAGGTAGTCCCATGCGGCCGGGAGCTGTTGCGGGATACCCATTTACGACCCTCCGTTGCGGCCATCACGGATCGCGGCCTCAGTCACGACGCCGACGACTTCCCCGTCACGAGTGACTGGTAGCGCGTCGACACCGCCTTGGATGAGCCGAGAGAGCGCGACCTGCGTGCTGTCGGTCGGTTCGACTGGGACCACCTCACCACCGTCACCGACGGCTGTGCCTACGGGCCCGTCGCCCTCGATGGCCGCGACGAGCTCACGGTGATCGTCGGTCGGCTCTTCCATGACCTTGCGCACAGGCGTCACCTGGAGCTGTTTCAGCGTTCGGTCGGCGCCGATGAAGTCCTCAACGAACTCGTTTTTCGGGTCCGAGAGGATCTCACCAGGCGTGTCGTACTGGACGAGTTCGCCGACATCGAAGATGGCGATGCGGTCGCCCATCTTCAGCGCCTCGTCGATAGAGTGAGTGACGAATAGGATGGTCGTGTTGATCTCCTCTTGGATGTCGAGGAACTCGTTTTGTAAGTTCTCGCGGGTGATGGGGTCGAGCGCACCGAATGGTTCGTCCATCAGCATTACGTCGGGGTCCGCGGCGAGCGCCCGGGCGACGCCGACGCGCTGGCGCTGTCCCCCTGAGAGTTCGCTGGGATACTGGTCGCGATACTGCTCGGGCGGGAGGTCCATCAACTCCAACAGTTCGTCGACGCGATTATCGATGCGCGCCTCGTCCCAGCTCTTCAGTTCGGGGACGGTCGCGACGTTCTCGCCGACGGTCATGTGGTCGAACAGGCCGATCTCTTGGATGACGTAGCCGATGTCGCGCCGGAGTTCGATTTCGTCGAGCTTAGAGATGTCCGTCCCGTCGAAATACACCGTCCCTTCGGTGGGGTCCTCGAGCCGGTTGACGAGCTTCATGGTCGTTGTCTTCCCACACCCCGAGGGTCCGACGAGGACGGTCGTGGTGCCCTCCTCGACTGCGAAACTGATGTCCTCGATGGCGACGGTACCGTCCGGATACTCCTTGGTGACGTTTTCGAACTCGATCATGAGGTTCCTCCTGTGTTGGAAACCGCGCCTCGCACCAGCCGCGGCAATTGGACGTCCTCACCGTTGCGGAGCCGGAGGACGCGCTCGACCAGTCCGAAGCCGTAGTCGACGGCGAGCGTCAGCAGCGAGAGCACGACGGTGCCGACGACGAGTTCCTGGATGTCCGGCTCGGAGACGCCATTGAAGATGAGGTCACCGAGACCGCCTGCGCCGATGAACGCTCCGATAGCCGCGATGCCGATGAGCACGACAACGGCGTTGCGTACGCCGGCCATAATGACCGGGAGGGCCATCGGGAGTTTCACGCGCCGGAGCCGTTCGACGCGGGTCATCCCGAGGCCGGTGCCGGCCTCGACGGCCGCCGGATCGATCCGGTCAAGCCCGACATACGTATTGCGGATAACCGGCAACTGCGAGTAGAGCACGAGCGCGACGATAACGGGGGGTTTGCCGATGCCGAACGTCGGAATAAGCAACCCGAACAGTGCGATACTCGGAACGGTCATCATCACGCCAGCGAGCCAGAGCACAACCGTCGCCGCCCGGTCGTTGTACGTGATGAGCGTGCCAACCACGACGCCGAGCGGCACCGCGATGGCGATCGCCTGTACGATGATGGAGATGTGTTGGAGAGTGAGCCCCACAAGGCTCCCGCTGTTTGAGAGGATGTACTCAACGTAGGCGTGGACGAACAGCGGGGGACTCACGACGGTCGGGACGGCGGTGAGCATCTCAGATGAGCCCTTCGTTCTTCAGGAACTCCCGGGCTACCTTCTGGGCGTCCTCACCCCCGATGGACACCTGCTTATTCAGATTCCGAATCTGGTCCGTCGAGATCTTTGATCCGATGGCGTTCAGTGGTTCCTTGATCGCCGGGTTCGATTCGAGGGCATCCTGGTTTACCAGCGGCGCCGGGTTGTACACCGGGAAGAACTTTTCGTCGTCCTCCAGCACCACGAGGTCGAACTCGATGATCTTCGGGTTCGTGTTGAACCCGACGCCGACCTGCGCGTCGCCTTGTCCGACTGTCTGGTAGGTGAGTCCTGAGCTCACGTTCGTCACCTCGATTTCCGAGCGGACGTCGTCGAACCCGTAGTGTTTCGCCACCCCGGGCCAGCCGTCGGACCGCTTCTCGAACTCCGCGTTCAACACGACCGTGAAGTCGGTGTTCCCGGCATTGACATACTCGGCGAAATCGGAGATAGTCTGTACCCCGGTCTCCTCGACCCAGTTCGGGTTCGCCGTCAGCACGTACGTGTTGTTGAACGGCGCCCGCTGGAGGAAGTCGAGGCTGTGTCGATCGTTGAACTCCTCGTCGACCTCGTTGTAGATCTCCTCCGAGTCGGTGATGACCTCCTCGTGTTTGGGCGGGAGCGTGGCCCACGCCGTACCCGTGTACTCCCAGTACAGGTCGATTTCGTCGTTCTTCACCGCCCGGAAGTTGGTGGTCGTCCCGCCGAGTCCGACTTCGTTCACGACGTCTACGTCCGTGTTTGCCTTCAGTGACTCGAGAGCCATGTACCCGAGCAGTTCCTGTTCGGTGAACTGCTTGGACCCGACTTTCACCGAGCCGCCACCGCCGCCGACGAAGCTCATGCATCCGGCGAGCGATGTCAGACCGACTGTACTCCCCGCGACGGCTCCCTGCTTCAGCACCTGTCGACGCGTGTGTTTCTCTGTCATTGTCTATCGTGTATGTCGAATGTACTTGGGTAACGGTTCGCGCGAACTATTGTGACCTTTTATTATCCAGCCTTGGACGACTCGGTTACAGCGCGTTCGACGGAACGACGACGATCGGAACCCGAGCCTTGAGGATGGCCTCCTGGAGCGTGCTGCCGAAGACGGCCTTGCCGGCGGGGCTCCGCTTCCGGCTGTACATGTACAGCCGGTCGGCGTCCTCCTCGTCGACCGCCGCAACGATGGCTTCGGCGGGCTCGCCCTCGTGTTCCACGCCGCGGACTTCGGTGTCGATGCCCGCGTCCTCAAGTCGCTGTGTCGCCGCGTTGACTCCGGACTTGCGGCTCGCGAGCTCGTCGACCTTCGCGCGTCCCTCGATATCGAGGTTCTCGTTCGTCGACTCGACCTCGTCGTCGTCGAAGACGTGGGCGACGACCGCCGTGAGGTCGTCGTCGTCCTCCGTATCGACGACGACATCGGCGACGCTCTCCGCCCACTGTGAGTGGTTGCTCGCGGGTAGCAGAACGCGTGTCACGTGCGGACGATCGGCGAGTGACGGCTTCAGTTACCCGCCAAACATATGGCGACGTTTATGGTTCCCCTTCCTCGGCCGCGAGGTTGATATAGGGGAGCAGGAACTCGACGAGTTGGCGTTCTGCCTTCCGAAGGTGAGTCGAGGCGGTGGTCTTGGTAATGCCCATCTCGTCTGCCAACTCCTCGAGCGTGACCTGCCGCGGGATCTCGAAGTAGCCCTCCTCGAGCGCGAGGTTGAGTACCTCGCGCCGTCGTGGCGGGATCGACGCGAGCAACGCCTGCCAACCCGCCCGTGAGGGGACGACCTCCCGGCGGAACTCCTCGCTGATCCGGTCGAGCGTCACGTTGCCGAACTCCTCGAGCAGTTCGATGGCCTTCGACAGTTCGTCACGGTCGTGCAACAAGAGGTCGAAACACTCCCGACCGTTCTCGAGCTTCGTGGGACCGATCGGAAGAAACCCTTCGTACAACAGCGTTTGGAGCGGGGTGAACTCGGTGAGTCCGCCTTCGAGAAACAGCGTCATCGAGATGCGGTCGCGCCCATCGGCTTCGAACTCCTCGACGACCTCCAGTTCGTCGATGAATCGGTGGCTCCCGATCACGTCGAGCACCGTGTCGACTTCGTCCGCGTTGCATTCGACAGCCATGATGCCGACGTAGCGACGGTCGCGGAACGTGGAGGCGATGAACTCGCCGAACACGTCGTGGGCCGCGAGTTTCGCCGTCCAGTCGCCCTCGTACCGGACGCACACCTTCGCAGTCAACATGGCTCCCTCGGATAGAGCTTACCGGGTGGGTTAAGAGTCATGACTCCTCCGACCACGGTGCGAGGAGGGCCCGGACTGGCCGGTCTGGCGCCCGGAGGGTCTCGCGGATCGACTCGACGGCAGTCTCGTCGACAGTTGGTCGAAGGAGCCGGCTCGCTTTCTCGATGCGTTCTCCCTGTGTGAGCGGTCGCTCTCGGGCGCCCGGTGGACGCGTCACGTCCGACTGGTACGTCCCGTCGGTCGTCTCGACGGTGACCCGGGCGAGACATTCGGTGGGGAACCGTTCGTCGAGTGACTCGTCCACGGCGATGTCGATGCGGTCAGCCAGCGATCTGACGGCTGGATCGGACCGCTCCGCCGCGTCAAGGTCGGTCGGTGTGAACCGACCACGGGCCAGAGCCACCGCGACCGGGTACGGGTATGAGTACTCGGCGGCCTCCGCCGAGTCGGGCACGTGTGTGTCCAGGGTTGTCGCCTCCACGAACGTCTCGACCTGCACGCGCTCGATCGTGTCGGGATCGATGGCGGCCCGCTCGCGCAGGTCGATGGCGGCCGCGACACCGGGGTGAGCCCATCGACAGCACGGGTACGGCTTCAAGTATCCCTCGGTGACGTGGAACTGATCGCCCAGCGAGTCGGTGACGTCGACTGACGATTCGTCGAAGACGGTTCCGGAGCCGGTGAAGCCACGTTCGGCAAGCAGCGCCGCCACGGTGCCCGCGTACGCGCCCCAGCCGATGCCGTCTTTCGTCATTCCGGGCTGCTCGACGCCGCGCGTGATGGGCGTCCGCGGTGCGTGGTACTCGGCGGTGCCGAGAGCATGCGCAAGCGTTTCCGAGGTGTTTCCTCGGAGTCGCCCGACGGCGGCCGCGGCTCCGACTGCACCCCACGACCCGGTACCGGTGTAGACGTCGTCGGTTGCGTGGATGGCGAGACCGGCTCTGACCGCGAGTTCGTACCCCACGAGCACGGCGTCGAGGAATCGGCCGACCGTCGCGTCCGCGGCCTCCGCCGCAGCCAGCGCCGCGGGAACGACGACCGCCGCGGGGTGGCCTTTGACCTCGCGGTGGCCGTCATCGATATCGAGCGCGTTGGCGGCGGTGGCGTTCGCCAGCGTCGCCGCCTCGAGCGACACACCAGTGCCGGTGCCGTCGAGAAGCGTGGCATCGTCAGCGCCGGCGAACCGATGGGTGGCGTACGTCCGGACGATGTCGGCCGTGGGAAGTCGATAGCCCGCGGTCACAGTGGCCAGCGTGTCGAGCACTCGGGCCCGGAGGTGGCTGGTGACCGTCTCCGGGACCTCCAGGTGGCTCCCGGTGTGGGCGAACGCGACGGCGTCCTCGGTCGTCACGGGTCGATCAGTCTTCGTCCGCCGTGGCCACTTCCTGTGCGTTCCAGTCCTGCTTCGCGACGTCGAGGTCGTACAGGTCGACGGCGTTTCCGCCGAGTATCTTCCGTTTCTGCTCTTCGCTCGCGCCGATGCAGTCGATCTTCGTGAGCGCGACCGGGATGTTCGTGGAGTGTTCGGCAGCCATGAGGAGCCGGTCTGCGCCGACCGTTTCCATCGCCCGCCGGACGTACATGTTCAGCGCGAGCGTCGTGTCGAGATAGATGTTGTCGTAGCGCTCGGCCATGAGGATAGCCTCCTGCGTCAGCGTGTACGCGCCACCCATGTGCGCGAAGACGATGGGCAGGTCAGGGTAGTCCTCGGCGACCGGCATGAACATCCCGGGGATCGAGAACGGCATTCCGTGTGGACCGGTGTGGACCATCACTGGCACGTCGTTCTCCACGCAGGCATCGTAGACGTCGTACGCGATGTCGGAGGTCGGGTCGACACCCCAGGCCAACGTGTGAAGCTTGACGAACTTGAAGTCGAGCTCCTGAACGCAGCGAGTGATCTCCTCGTGGACGAACTCGGTTCCGAGATGGGGATTGACCGCTGCGGTGCCGAAGATCCGACCCTCGTACGCCTGTGAGGCCTCGTAGATGTGATCGTGAACCTCCGAAACGGAGCGGTCGTTCTCACCGCCGAGCGGCTGGAGAATGGTCGCGTCGACCTCGTTCTCGTCCATCGCGCCGATGATCTGGGCGATGCTTTCGGACCACTCGAACGTGCGGTCCTGTTCCGCGTTGGGGTTGCCGATATGGTGGTGACCGTTTACGACAGGGTAGTCTGCCATTGCACGTCGACGTAGCGGGATATCCCGTATCAGGATTCGCGGCAACATGGCACACCGTTCAAGTGTGGATCGGCGTCCTGCTACTCGCCGAGCAAATCGATCGGCGTCTCACACAGGAGTCGACGGACGGTCCCGCGGTCAAGTCCCGCGTCGACGAGCGCGGCTGCGAACTTCGCGAGTCCTTCGATGGGTGGGTTCGACGCCTGCCCGAAGTCCGTCGCCAGCAGGCAGTGCCTGGGTCCGAGGCGCTCGACCGCCCGGGCGACGCGCTCGACCGTGTGCCTCTCGGTGCTTTGAACGGCATACCCGCAGAACTCCATCACTGCGCCCCGGTCCGCGAGTGATGCCTGCTGGTCGATGGAAAGATCGAGTACGCGAAAGAAGGGGTGGTTGACGAGACATGGAGCGCCCGCGTCGGCGCAGGCGTCGACCACCGTCTCGATTGCGTCGGGGTGGACGTGGCCCGTCCCGAGCACCGCGTCGTGCTCCGCGACGAGGTCGATGACGCACCGAGTGTCGGGCGTCAGGTCGCCGTCGGCGGTGACGTGGAGGTCCTCGTCGGCGTCGGGTACTCGCTGGCCGACGAACTGTTCGACGTCCGCGGCTCGTGCCTGACTCGCGTGGTTATGGCTCCACGCGGTCGGGAGCCAGACAACCTTCGCACCGAGGTCGAGTGCCACCTCCGCGGCGTCGGGGTTGACGCCGCCCACGCTCCCGTTGAGCGCGACCCCGCCGTACAACACCTGTTTGCCGAGCGCCTCGTTTGCGAGTTCGACCCGCCCTGCCGTCGGAACGACGTGGCTCTTGACGACCGCGCCGCGCATCCCCGCGTCCCGCACGGCGTGTGCGAGCGCGACGTCGCTCTGGAACCGCTCGACGAGGTCAGGCGCGGTGTGGACGTGTACGTCGATCGCCCCGTCGAGCAGATCGTACTCCGGTTCCGCGTCGTCGATGGCGGTCACGCGACCACCTCCGCGAGCAACTCCATCGGATGATGTGTCTCCACATCCCGGTCGGCGAGTTGCTGGCTGCACGACGCGCCGCTTGCGGCCACGAGATCGGCGTCCGTGGTGTCGAGCTTCGCCTCCAGTTCGGCGCCAAGCGTCGTCGAGAGGTCGTAGTGCTCAGTCTCGTAGCCGAACGCGCCGGCCATCCCACAGCAGGTGGCGTCGACTGGCTGCACCTCGTAGCCAGTCTGCCGGAGTAGCGCCACTGGGTCGACGTCCCAGCCCTTCGTCGTCGCGTGGCAGTGGCCATGGAACGCGACGGTCGCATCCGTCGTGTCCGCCGCGTCGGCGAGGTCAATGGCGCCGGCGTCCACGCGGTCGCGGAGGAACGACGCGACGGTCCGGCTCACCGCAGGTACCCCGTTCGGCTCGTCAAGCAGGTTGTCGTACTCCGTGAGGGCGCTGACACAGGAGGGCTCAACGCCCACGACCGGAACGCCGCGATCGGCGTACGCGCCCAGGATGTCGGCATTCGTCTCTGCGAACCCGCGTGCCTGCTCGACGAGCCCCTGTGAGAGCGCGGCGCGGCCACAGCAGTCGACTTCGGGGACCTCGACGGCGTAGCCGAGCGATTCGAGCAGCCGTACTGTCGCCTGGCCGACCTCGGGGTGGTTGTACGCCGTGTAGCAATCCGGGAACAGCGCGACCGTGCCACGTTCGCCGGCCGCTGGGTGTGGTTCGTGACTTGCGACCCACTCGGGGAACGGTTCGGCCGCGAACGGGGGGAGCGTGCGTCGCTGATCAATGCCTAGCGTCTTCTCCGCGAGGACGCGCCCCGGGCCGAACTCCTTCAGGCGGTTGGCGAGCGGCGCGAGCGCACTGCCCACTCGATTGAGGACCCGGACGTTTCCGAACAGTCGGGCACGGAGCGGTACCCCCTCCTCTTCGTGCTTCTGGTATTTCGCCTCGGTCTTGATCTTCGCCATGTCGACGCCTGTCGGACACTCGGTCTCGCAGGCCTTACACGCGAGACAGCGATCGAGAACAGCCTCCTGGAACTCATCGCTCGTGAGCGCGTCTTCTCCGAGTTCGCCGTCGATAGCCGCCCGGAGCATGTTCGCCCGCCCCCGGGTGCTCGTGATCTCCTCGCCGGTCGCCCGGTAGGAGGGGCACATCACCCCGCTTCCGGTGGTCCGACACTTCGAGCAGCCGTTGCACTGTTCGACCAACGAGTCGAGCCCATCCTCGTCGCCGAAGTCGAGCGCTGTGTCCACCGCGGCCGGGTCGTACCCCTCGAACCGGAGATCCTCGTCGACCGACGCCAGTTCCCCGTCGCGCGACGGGACGACCTTCGCGGGATTGCAGACGTCCTCGGGGTCGAACGTCCGCTTCACCTCCACGAACGCCGAGTAGAGTTCGTCGCCGTACATCAGGGGGAGATACTGTGAGCGGAGTCGCCCGTCACCGTGTTCGCCGGAGACGCAGCCGCCGATGTCGAGCACGATGTCGTGGACCCGCTCGGATACCGCGCGGAGCGCCTCGCGGTCGGCCTCCTCCTGCAGGTTTAGGAACGGCTTGATGTGGAGAACGCCCTGGCCCGCGTGGCCGAACACGCTCGCCTCGAGGTCGTGCTCGCGGAGTACGTCGCCGACGCGTTCCAGATAGGTCGGGAGGGACTCGGGCGGAATCGCGGCGTCCTCGATGAACGACGGCGCCTGCTCATCACCCATCCGCCGGTTGAGCAGCGGGTTGGACGCTTTCCGCACCTTCCAAAGACGGTCCTGCATCGCGTCATCGGTCGCCCGCTCGACCGCGACCGTCGCGTCGGTTCGAGCGGCGGCGACAGCCGCATCGAGGTCGCCCTCCTGGGCCGCGAGCGTGGTCTCCACCTCAACGAGTAGCGCTGCCCCCGCGTCCTCGGGGACGAGGTCGAACCCCCAGGCGTCGCGGGCGTAGCCGAGCAAGCCGTCGTCGATGAGTTCGACCGTGCTGGGGTCCGCCTCGAGCGTCCCGGCGACGGCGGCCGCGGCGCTGACGACGTCATCGTAGAACACGAGTGCGGCAGCACGGGTCTCCGGCCGCTCTGTCAACTCGAGCGTCACCTCGGTGATGACACCGAGCGTCCCCTCGCTACCGACCACGAGCCGGGACAGGTCGAGCCACTCCCCGTCGGGGTCGGCGGTCGACTCGAGGTCGTAGCCGCTCGAGTTCCGCTCGACATCAGGGTAGCGGGCGTCGATTTCAGCGGCGTGCTCGGCGACGATGTCGCGCACGGTCCGGTGGACCTCGCCGATGCGGTCGTCCCGTTCGAGCACCGCCTCGAGGTCGGCACCTTCGTAGTGCCGGAAGTCGGCGACGGTTCCGTCGGCCAGCACGCACTCGACGCGCCGAACGTTGTCGCGAGTCGTGCCGTGGCGGACTGAGTGGGCGCCGGCCGCGTCGTTGGCGACCATCCCGCCGATTGTGCAAGTGCTTGACGTCGAGGGATCTGGGGGGAAGTGGAGGTCGTGCGCCTCCAGCATCTCGTTGAGGTTATCGAGGACGACGCCTGGCTGAACGGTCACTGTCTGCGCGTCGGGGTCGACGGCGACCACGTCGTCAAGGTGACGTTCGCAGTCGACGACGATACCCTCACCGACCGCGTTCCCCGTCAGCGACGAGCCGGCACCACGGGCCGTGATGGAGAGGTTATGTTCGCGGGCGAACGCCACGATCTCGCGGACATCCTCGCGGGAGCGGGGAAAGGTCACGCCGCTGGGCTCGACCTCGTAGATGCTGGCGTCGGTGGCGTACAGGCGCCGGGCAGCGGCGCCGAAATCCACCTCGCCGTCGAGTCGGACGGCGAGGCCGTCGGGGACAGTCGTCGCGTCGTCAGTGCTCATTATCTAGAGGGTCTCGCCAGCCGCCGTTGGGCTTTCAGACGAACATATGCCGGGGTTTATTCGCCCGGCCCGTCGTTTAAACGGTGGACATGTGGCCGGTAACGCCCTTACCTGGCTGCCGTCAGCCCCAACACGAGATGTTCGAGCGACATGACACAGGTGGCCCGGTATGACACCGCGCGTCGCCGCGTGTCAGTTCGAACCAGTTGTGGACAGTCTCGACGCGAACTACGACCGCATCGAGACGCTGACCGAGCAGGTGAACGCGGACCTCGCCGTGTTTCCAGAGCTGTGCGTGACAGGGTACGATCTGTCTGTGGCACGGAAGCGGGCGACACCGGTCCCCGGTGAACTGACGTCGCCCTTGATTGACATCGCCTCCCGGACCGACACCGAACTCGTCGTCGGCCTCCCTGAGCGCGACGGTGACGCACTGTACAACGTGTTCGTCCTCGTCGACGGTAGCGGCGTGCAGGCAACCTACCGGAAGCGCTACCCCTGGGGCGACGAGCCGAGTGTGTTCGACACCGGGACTGGCCCAGTTGTTGCTGACACGAGCGTTGGTCGCATCGGGTTCCTTCTGTGCTACGACCTCAATTTCCCCGAACTGGCATTGGAATACGCCGAACGGGACTGTGACGTGCTCGCTGTCGGTGCTGCGTGGCGGACCTCGTTCCGCGGCGACTGGCGACTCCTCCTGCGGTCGCGAGCGCTCGACGGTCCCTGTTACACGATTGGCGCAAACCACGTGGGCGATCAGCGTGGACGCGAACATGCCGGCGAGAGTCTCGTAGCCGGGCCGAAGGGCGAGGTACTCGTGGAGACAGGAACGGCGTCCGACGCAGCCGTCACGACGGTTGACTCCTCGGAGCTTGACGCCGCAATGGAGCGAAACCCAGTTCGCGAGACTCGACAGGAGTTGTCGTCCGAGTAAGTGAACAACGCTGACCCCTGTAACTGCGCTCTGCACGATCATCGCTACTGCAGACTCATCACGACCAATATCTCGACGGAACAGCTGTTGGTCTCACAGACGAGTGTTGAGTTCCGCCGTTCACTCGCCTCACCGCAGGAGCGCCAGTCGCGAGTCGTGCAGGAGAAGTCGACCAGGGCCACTTCGTAGCCGGCGGCCTCGAGCGCGTCAACGAGGCGATGGCGGTCGACTGGGAGCAGTCCCGTTCCGACCTCGAAGCTACCGCCGCGTCAGTCACGCAGGTACCAAAGTCGATTGGTTTGTTCGATAATCACAGATAAGAGTTACCGCTCCGAGACGTGTTCTACAGGTGAATAGGACAAGTGTCTCAAGGCTTGGTCCGTGGAATGAAGCCGACGAAAGAACTATTAGGAATTTTACAGCTCAATGTATCTCGATGTTGCCTGCTGGAGACACACTCACCGTATATCCACAAAATCCAAATCTAAGAACCGCGTTCGAATTTTCGTCGTTTTCTTCTAAAGACTCTATCAACTGATTTAACGCATCAGGATCGACCACGTCGCCCAGTGTACAATCCAGTTCAGTCGGATGCATGTCTTCTTTATCCGCGACTTTCTGGACAATCTGAACACTGTACCCGCTCATAGCATTCCCTAATACATTCGTCAAAGCGACGTTGGTATCTATGTTTGTTTACCAACTGATACTGACACGTCGAGAACGTTGCCAGACGTCGTGACGATCAGTTCCTCCAGGGTATGAGAGATCGCAACGGTATCACTGTCCCTGTCCCAGTTCACTAACCCGACCTCATCGAGCATCGGAAGATGGATGTGGAGAAGAGCCACATGTGTATCCGATTGCTGGCTGGTAGAGATGCCCGACGAGTCGTCACCGTGTTCGAGGGCTGCTATTTCAGTCGCAACTTGAGAGATTGGGATCGGCTCTGGCAGATCGGCCAAATACCGGAGTATTCTACGTCGTTCCCGGTTTGCCAGCGTTTTGTAGAGCGCGTCCAACAGGTCGTCCCCGCTGAGCCGCGAAAGTGGTCTTGTCCCACTCATGGCTACATTTGTCGTCGGCGTATCTCTGCTAAAGTCGAACCCTTGTGCAGTAAAGCAGGTTAAATTCAGAGGCACAGAGAGTCTCCCGTTCATAAATACGTGACTCGCCGGTTCTCCACCCTCAGAAGTCAAACGACGACTGCCCGCGCATAATGGCTCGCAACACCTTGTTCGTTGCGCGGCGGACACGCTCCGACACCGCCTGTTCCGAGATGTCGAGTTGCTCAGCTAACTCCTTGTAGGTGACTTCTCGTGGGATTTCGAAATATCCGTATTCGACTGCCAGCGATAGCGCTTCGTACTGGGGTTTTGTGAGTGCGTAGCTTTTTTCGAAGTACTGGGAATCGGTCAGTGCTGAGACGCGTTCTAGACTATACTCGATACCGTGTGCGGTACAATATTCGTTGAATTCGGCCAGTCCTTTGTGATCCTCGAACCTGATCTCGAAGGTCCAAACATCATTACTGCGTGCCTTCAGAATTGTTGCTGTCGTTTCTGCGATCCCCGCAATGAGCTGTTCTGTAGGGTCCTCCCACTCGATTTTGTACAATGCCTGGTTGTCAACCTGATCAACAGCAATGATCGATTTGACGTTTCGATGGTCTTGCATTGCACTGACGAACTCGTCCAAATCTTCACCATACCCCCAGATGTACGGCATAATCCGATTGCCGGTTGGAACGACCCGCTCTATTTCTACAGCGAGATTGGGGAACTCCGCGATGATCCTCCCTAGCAAAAACTGATCTGCCTCGATGGAGAATTCGGCTATGACACTCATATTACCACTACTGGATACCCTCTGATAATCGCTTGTACCGACAATTGCTCCGTTGGAACGGACTCCCCTATTTTAAAACAGTTCTTGTAAAATATGCATCACCTTCCTACCAGTCATTTCGGCATCTACGCGATGATACTATGGATGCGCCAGGGCCAGTTATCTGAACACCGCCTGTTGATTCAACGCAACCGACATAAGGGTTGTTAACGTATGACATACAATGACGGATCCACTCGACCAGATTCAGTATCTTGTGATGTCGAAAAACCGCGTGCGGGTGCTCGAATACTTGAGCGAAGCGCCGGCCGATCGCGAGGAACTCAGCGAGCAACTGGACATCCCCCGATCAACGCTCAGCCGAGTTCTCACCGGCTTGGAAGCACAAAACTGGATCTCACAACACGGTTCGGATTGCAACAGTACGCCGTTGGGCGCGGTCCTCGCCGACGAGTTCACATCGCTCAAGGAGGCCGTTGAGACGATGCAGCACCTCGAAGACGTGATCGACTATCTACCAGTGGACGAGACCGATTTCGAGTTGAACCGGCTCCGCGACGCGACGATTACGACGCCGACCCAAACCGATCCGGGTGCTCCGGTCCGACGAGCTCGGGAACTATTACACGAAGCTAACGAGTTCCGGTTTCTCACCAACACGGTCGTGTCTCCCCTCGTAGAGACCCTCCGGGAGCAAACCGTCCAGGGGGAGCTCACTCTCGTCGGCGTGATAACCGGGGACCTCCTCGATGCCGTCAGTGACTCGCCAGAGTTCCGCGAACGGACACGGGAAATGATCGAATCGGGGAGCGCCGAGTTCTATCGCTACGACGGCAGCGTTTCGCAGACGCTTGGGGTCGCGGACGAGACGGTGGCGGTGATTACGCAGATCGATCGGGATGGGAACCAGCGTGCCCAGTTCGAAACTGATGACCGGTACGTGTGTTCGTGGGTTGTGTCGACGATCGAGGAGCATCGCCGTGAGGCCGAGCAAATACGCGCCAACACCCTCGCAGAGTGATGGCGTCCTGTTCCGGGTGCCTGTCCACGATGTGAACTGAATCCACCTAGTGGAATCGTTGCAGCGGGAATCGTTACCGTCTCACCTGCGCTACTCCTCGCTGGGCACTCATGCCGACCTACGAAGTCACCTATACGTTCGATGGTCACTACACAGGGACGCCAACAGAGGTGATCGAACGGTCATTCGAAACACTGGCCGACCTGCAGGCCCAAACGAACGAAATCACGCACCTCGGTGGGACAGTCACGCTCAGTGCAGACGGGACGATATCCGAAGGCACATCCCGGTATGCTGCGCCGACGGAAGGCCATGTGGGCTGGCTCGCCGTCCGTGCACGCCTCCCGATTGGCGGTATTCGCCGGGTCGAATCCCCGAGTACTGACCCGAACCGTGTCGCGGGAGAGATCACGATCTGAGAGAGCGCACACTCACATGATAGCGACCCACGTACTTGGGGCCATACTCCAGTGATCACCGAGCCGAAACTGCGACAGGGAGCGATACTGATAGCCGCCACTGGATGTGGGATCGTCGGGTACGGTTTGACCTTCCTGTACACCGCCTACTTGGGGACCGAATTCGAGTTGGGTGTGGACACCCTCGGTGGCGTCACGAGAACCGATCTCGAAGCGAGCAACCCGGAGATGCTTCATTATATGGACCACCTGCACGTCGGCCTCGGTGGTCTCCTCGTCGCGCTCGGCATCACACTGATCGCCCTCGGCTGGTACGGGATCCAACGTGGATACCGATGGGCGGTGACGACGAGTCTCGGTATCGCGCTGATCGCTCTCGCGACGAACGTTCTGGTTCACTACCGCCCAGGGTTCGGATACGACTGGGTGATCCATATCGCGCCGAGCCTACTGGTCACTCTCTTAGTCCTCGTCGGGGGAGTACGGGCCTACCAGGGATTGCAGTCCATCGCGGGCCGCTCGTGACCGAGAACTCGGGTGACCGTTTCAGCGACGCCCACTCGGCGTGTGACGAAACCGTTCACGGCGTCACCTCGCCCGCTCCTCGCCGATTCGCTTGAAGTTCGGGAGGATCATCTCGTCGAAGTCCCGCTGCATCCTCCGTTTCATCACGGTGCGTTCGAGGACGTACCCCAGCGGTTGGAACGCCGGAAGTGCCCGGTAGCGCACGACCTGCGTGTAGCGGGTCGTCTCCTCGTCGATCGCCTCCGTGAGTACGTCGAGTTCGGCCTCGAGTTCGCCGCCCTCGTGGTAGTGGACGATCCGGTTCGGCGGCTCGAAGGCCGTGATCTCCCAGCGGTAGGTGTCCTCCGTGAGGCCGGGCTCGGCCCGCTCGATGTAGACGCTACCCTTCCCCGAGGGGACCGTCGTCCTCCCACCACGTCTCGTACACCCAGTTGATCCCCTCAACGAACGTCCCCGGATCGGTCGTAACCTCCCACACGGTCTCGATCGGCGCGTCGATTTCGATCGTCGATTCGACGCGCATGAACCCGTTGTCGCGTCCCCGCTCGACGGCTGCGACGAACCCGAGGCCCCAGCCGACGGCCAGGCTACCCCAAACCGGACCGGCGCTCGACGCCAGGCCGGGGAAGGCGACCGAACTCGCCCCGAGGTAGACGGCGAGGACGCCGGCAGTCCACGCCGCGAACCGCCAGTCACGCCTCCGAAGAACCGCCGACGTCCCCATGACGAGGACGAAGACGGCGATCAGAGCCATGGATCCGTAATGGACCAGCGCGGCGTGGTCGTCGACGACCGTGTACTGCTTTGCGACCTGGTCACTCGCATATACCAACAACGGAACGACGGCGGCACTCACGAGCCCTGACGGCACCCGATCGACCGATTGCACGCGCCGGATCTTCAGGATCGACCGGCCGGCCGGATGGAGCGCAACGACGACGACTCCGAGGACAGTAAAGAGGATCGGCATCGTCGCGATCGGCGAGTTCGTCGAGATCGCGACGACGGCGAGCGGTGCCATCACGAGCGCCGGTACGATGGCTGCAGTGACACGCCTGTCGGGCCTGTAGAGCTGGACTGCGAGTCCGAGGATCGCAATCCAGATCAGCGCAAAGAGATTCAGATCGTGGAACCGGTGACTACCGGTATCGACGACCCACGCTGTGGCGGCCAGTGGTAAGAGGTCGCGCATGAGGACGGCGTAGAGCCCGAGTGTCCCCACGACCACGGTGTAGAATGCACCCCGTCGAACTGAGATGCGGTTCGACAGCCTCCCGCCGAACTCCCGCCGAGACTCCTCGTTCGTTGTCATCTAACTCACCGTCGCGTCGTCCACGTCGAGCGGCGGCCCGACCATTTCGATACCGTAGGGTTCGAGTATCGGGAGCATCCGATCGATGTCGGACTCGTCCTCGACGGGGCTCTGTTCTGCTGCCGCCTCGAGGTATCGCCAGTGGTTCCCCGGCGTATAGATGAACAGGACGCGGGCGGGATCGTCGCCCGAGTTCCGGTAGGTGTGTGGAACCTCACGAGGAGCCATCGCGTACCCGCCTGACGTGAGTGTGTGACGTTCGTCTTCGAGCTGAACGGTTGTGAACAGTGTTTTCTTAATAGTGTTGGTTGGGGTGGAATATCCGCCTTGCTATCGACGGTGGCTTGTATAGGAGTTGTCGGCTGTATCCCCGCCCTGAAGGGGGGGTTTTTAGCCCTTGAAACTTCCATAATCCGGTCCCGGAGCTGGTCGTGTTGCTTGCGGTTCACCCCGCGGGCAGAATGACCGCGTTTTCCACGTAGACACCGCCCTCCGAAGCGACGCGCTCGCCGCGGA
Source organism: Halobaculum magnesiiphilum (assembly GCF_019823105.1). Lineage (NCBI taxonomy): Archaea > Methanobacteriati > Methanobacteriota > Halobacteria > Halobacteriales > Haloferacaceae > Halobaculum > Halobaculum magnesiiphilum. Next base: position 433,010 of record NZ_CP081960.1, on the reverse strand, counting down.
GTCGGTCACTCGCCTCGGTACGCTCCCCTGGCAGTCCGACCTCCTCGGGTTCGTGGCCGAAGTTCAACACGACGACGACCCGCTCGCCGTCGCTCTCGCGGGCGTAGGCCACGACGTTCTCGGAGGTCGACTCCACCTGTACTTCTTCGAAGTCGGCTCGATAGCCGAGCGCGTCGAACTCGCCACGCACCCGACCGAGCTGTTAACTTTAATAGAACGCCAGCAGGTCCTCGTCGGCGTCTTCCTGGTGGATTTTCCCGCGCCCCCCAGTGCTCACCGATCTCCTGGCCGGCGTATATCATCGGCGCGCCGGGGAGCGTGAACGACGCTGTGGCGGCTGCTTCGACGCCGTGGCGACCGGGCGTTTCGACGTAGCGATCCTCGTCGTGGTTCTCGATGTAGGTCAGGAACCCGGCGTGGTTCGGGAAGCCGATCCGGTACCGGCTCTCGAGCGACTGGTATATCTGCTCGGCCGGCTTCTCGCCGGCTCCGATCTGGGTGAGGTGGCTCTGTTGAAATCCTATATTTCAGATACTTTATGTCTGAAACAGCCGGTCGCTGAAGAGTGCATTTCTATCATCGTCTGACTCACCACTAGCCTCAGGTGGTCTCTTGCAGATTGGCTGTAATCTATCTTTTACGAAGTAATTATTAATAATATATTTCCTAGATATATATTCTCAGGCCCTAGAATTATGAGTCTAGCTCGGTAAGTGGGAATATGGTTTCTGAGAGAGGCCAGTCGGAGGATGACGATCTAAATGAGTCGAGCCCCTCAGACAGCGATATCGCCACTGGTGATGGCCGGGTATCTATCGACCCGGCCATCCTGGAGTTAGATCACGTTTTTTCGGCGTTGAGCAACCCAAGACGGCGATATGTCATGTACGCCCTCGCAGAGAACTCTGAATGGATTCTCGATGCCTTGGCGACAAAACTGGCGGCGTGGGAGGAGGACGTAGACGAAGCGACCGTTGACGCCAACCGTCGCGACCGGGTCTACGTTTCGCTGTATCACACGCACGTCCCGAAACTCGTTGACGAGGACATCGTCGCGTTCGATTCCGAGACCGAGACCATAACCCGGGCGGAACATGCCGAACAGGTCCTTGCTATGCTTGCGGGCGCAGGCGGAAGTCTCGACCACGCACAGGAACATCACGCCGGCCGTGCGTACGACAGCGACCCAGGTACTGACCGTAATTCATGAGCGAGCGGAACGATTCTGACCCTACTACTGGAAAGCAGACAGAGTATCACGTGGTCGAACAGCGAGCGTACGACCCGGCGGACGGTTCCGACCTGACGACCGTCATCATCGAGGCAGTCGCCACCGCCGACGGTGTGGAGAAGACGAGCATCAGAGAGCCACCGTTGTACGAAGTCGTTGATATCGCCGCCGTCAAAGACGCGCTGTTCGGGGGGACGGAACCCAACATTCGTGGTGCGACCGGTTCCAGTTTCGACTTCGAGTACCGCAGGTATCGTATCACCGTCCGCGGGGACGGGTGGGTTCAGGTCGCCGAACCAGCCCAGGGATAGTTTCCCTGCATATACCGGCGACTCTCTGTGCGCCTCACGGGAACGGCTGATGGAATCGATAGAGGAACGCTGCGAATTGAGTTGTTCGGGTACCCGGGGAGTCAGGACTCACGCCACCTGTGGCCGCACTCGACGCAGGTGAACAGCCGAACTTCGTAGGAGCCGCCCGGCTTCGGTATCATCTCGTAGTCGGCCCGGTCGCTGTCGCAGCCGTCCGCAGGACAGGACTCTTGCATCGTCTCGGTGGAGCTCCGGGTCGCGTCGGCCACGGTGGGCGCCCCGTCGTCCCGCTGTCCGTCTTTGGTCGTCATCGCCGCTTCCGCTTGCGAGTCCCGAAGCTCCTCGTTCTCACAGGCGCGACACACCCACGTGTCGCCCTCCGTGTGCATCATCGAACCACACCCGTCACAGAATCGCATATACTGTAGGAATGTACGGGTGTCGGATATATGTGTTAACTTCCGATCCGTCGAAGTTTCAGGCACCTTCTCTTGCTGCCTGCATTGAGTTTTCGAAGCGGTAATCTGCAACCGTTGATCTTGCCCGACATCAATGGCGTGTTGCCTGAGAGAGGAACTCAAAATTGTAGTTCCACGAAGAACTACTCAGTTCCTCACTCGTCGTCTTCCGACTTCATGTCCTTCAATTGGGAGACGAGATCGTCGGTCGAGGCTCCCGCTTCGAAGCGAGCTTCTCCTTCGTGATCGTTTTCATGCACGTCGACTCCCTCCGAATCGTCGTCCGTTTCTACCTCGTGGTTCTGCTGCTCGGACTCATCGTAGCTTCCAAAACCCATACTCGTGTGTTCGGAGTCTTTCTCATAAAATCCACTGACTTCCGGACAGAAGGGCAATCAACCGGTACGTTGGCGCCTACACGAGTTGGAGGATATTCCCGTTGGCAGTGACGTGAACGTCCCTGCCGATCTTGTATCCCTTACCGGCTGCGAGGGAGACGTAGCTCGAAAATCCAGTCATGTCTTGGTGGGCGGGAATCACGTGCTGTGGTTGAAGCGCATCGAGCATCTCGTAATGGCCCTCTTGTGAGAGGTGGCCGGAGACGTGAACGTCGTCGTAGATGCGTGCACCCTGCATCTTCAGGAGACGCTCGGACTGGTAGCGTTGCCCCTCGTTCGTCGGTTCCGGGATTACTCGCGCCGAGAAGATCACCTTGTCCCCTTCGTCGAGGTCGTAGGGTGTCTCCCCACGTCCCATTCGCGTGAGCATTGCACGCGGTTCGCCTTGATGACCAGTGACGACCGGGAAGAAGTTCTCTTTACGGAAAATTCGAGGCGAAAGCCTCGCCCTTCAGGGCGGGGATGAAGCCGACCAACAGTATTCAACCGCCGACAATGGCACAGACGGGGTTACAACGTAGTCTTTAACACGTCTGTCCGTGATAGTATACATAGATGGTAAAGAGTACTCGTCATGCGAAATACGAACTCTACTACCACATAGTGTTCGTGCCGAAATATCGGCGTTCGCACCTGACGGGGACGACGAAGGAACGTCTCGAAGCCATCTTCGCGGAAATCTGTGAAAATAAAGACCTCGAACTGGCCGAGTCCGAGGTCATGCCCGACCACGTACACCTGTTCATCGGGAGTCCGCCCAAGAACGCCCCCTCACTCATCGTCAACTGGGTTAAGGGGATTTCGGCGCGAAAGTACAATCAGCGGTACGACGACCGCGTGAAGTGGACTCGTTCGTACTACGTCGGTACGGCGGGGAGCGCCTCGAAGGGCGCTGTCGAACAGTACATTGCTGAACAAGAGGGCGATGACGAATGAAACGCGTCAACACCTTCGAGGTGGTTCCACAGACCGAGAACGACAAAGAGTGTCTTCTGCGGCTACTCGACGCCTCCGCCTCTCTGTGGAACGAACTCACCTATGAACGTCGTCAGAACTACTTCGGTGACGGCGACGTGTGGGACACTTCCGAGTACCGTGGACAGTACAACGGTGTCGTCGGAAGCGCGACTGTTCAACAGGTCACGCGCAAGAACAGCGAAGCGTGGCGCTCGTTCTTTGCCCTCACGGAGAACAGCGAGGACGCCAACCCGCCGTCGTACTGGGGCAACGGGGAGGACGGACGCGAACTCCGCACCTACATCCGCAACAACCAGTACACAATTGAGTGGGGCAAGCGTAGCCGTCTCGAAATTCCTGTTGGGCAAGAACTGAAAGATGAATACGGACTCGGCTACCATGAACGACTTCGCCTCGAAGTCCGAGGCAACCCGAAGTGGGACGGCAAACAGGGTCGTCTGGAACTTGAGTACGACGAGGTGAGCGACACGTTCAGGGCTTTCCAACCAGTCACCGTACCTGATTCTCGACTGGATTCACCACTGGCTTCTCACGAAGCCGCCCTTGACGTTGGCGCGAACAATCTTGTCGCCTGCTCCACGACTACTGGAAACCAGTACCTCTACGACGGTCGGGAGTTGTTCGGACGGTTCCGCGAGACGACAGACGAGATCGCCCGCCTACAGTCGAAACTCCGAGAGGGACGCTACAGTTCCAAGCGGATTCGACAGTTGTACCGACAGCGGACGAAGCGCCGTGACCACGCACAGAACGCGCTGGTGCGCGACCTCGTTGAACGGCTGTACGACGAGGGTGTGGCGACGGTGTACGTGGGTGATTTGACCGACGTGTTGGAAACGCACTGGTCGGTCAGGGTGAACGAGAAGACGCACAACTTCTGGGCGTTCAAGAAGTTCATCCACCGCCTCGCGTGCGTCTGTGAGGAGTACGGCATCAGTCTCGAAGTTGAGTCGGAAGCGTGGACGAGTCAGACATGTCCCGAGTGTGGTGACCACGAGGAGACGGTTCGCCACGGGGATACGCTGACGTGTCCATGTGGATTCGAGGGGCATGCCGACCTCACGGCGTCAGAGACGTTCCTTCGAGAAAATAGCGATACGGAAGTCAGGCCGATGGCACGGCCCGTGCGATTCGAGTGGGACGACCACAACTGGTCGGGGAAACCACACCCTCACGACAGTCCCAAAGAAGCGCGCACAAACCCGCAAGTTGCCTCCGTGGGTCGGTAGCCGAACCCCCAACGGAGGAATCCTCGCGCTTTAGCGCGGGGAGGATGTCAATTTTCGGTTGTTTCTGTTGTGGCCGACCCGCGCCGACCGTCGGTCGATTCATACTCGAATGAAATTTCCTCCGGCGTCGAAGACGATACCCAGAGGATTCCATCGGCGTGTTCTGCGAGCGCTGACAGCGTGTCCTCATCGTGGGCGGTATAGTCGAGGCCGAACAAGGAGAGTCCAGTTCGGGTACGAAGCCCGCTGATCCGATCAAGAACTCGACTGACACGGTCAGTCGACGCGGTAGCGAGGATGGGCGTAAGCGATCGGATGAGTAGGTGTCGACGTTCGTGTGACCCATTTGGATCCTGCGACAGTTCCGAGAGCGCCATCACCAACCGCTCTAGATCTCCGGCAGAGGGTGTAAACACTACAGGTGTCTCCCTGTATGGCGCTGAGAGAGACTGACCTTCTGAGACTGTATCGACGATCCGGAGCGCGGGACCACCCAAGTCCGTGGTGAGTTGCTTGTATCGGTTCTCCGTGCGGGCCACACTTTCGGTCGTCGTGACGACGAGTGCGGTGTCGGCGGGTCCTCCTTCTTGACTCAAAATCCGGAGTCCTACCGCGTTCTCGGTCGGAGAACCTGGGGACGCGATGATGACGGTCGATCCCTCGCTGAGGCTCTCCGGAAACGAATCGAGTCGACGGCTACTCATGCATCAGATAGTTAACTATTACCTGTCCGCCCTGCACCTCCACGGACGCGAAACGGGGAATGTCCCATTGGCAGGGGATGACAGATCTACTCAAGAAAATACGGGTACTCACACCCGGGGCACGGTTTGAAATGGAGGGTTTCGCTCTGTTCTGTCGGAACCACTGTCGTTCAGTGCCGGGTTCTTCAGTGATGAGGTCGGTCCCGCAGTTCGAACGGGAGATGGCTAGTTCGTTCATATGTGGATTCTGAGGTGCACTCGATCCCGTCGAAGGAACCCGACGGTACCGCGACCGGGTCGGCATCCGGCACGGCGCATCTCAGAGCAGTGCCATCGATGGACGCCTTGACAGCGGCGGACCGATGGGTGAGCAAAGAAGGGACCGAGGATTATCCTCGCGATTAGCTTTGAGTGGCTGCTGCAAATGTGTTTCGCTGTGACGCGGCCGTCGTCCAGGAAATCGATACTGAACGCCATCTAGGTCTCTCTGATGTTCGAGCCGCCGATAAGCTGTGGCGTGTCGTTTCCTGACTTCAACGTATGGCCCCAAGAACGACTCTACTGGTGTTTTCTAACCGTTTGTCTGTTCTCCGTTATCTCTGAACGATATCAGGAATTCACCTTTGTGGATTCAGCCGGTGTACTCACCATCGGGAGGAATATAGGAATTTGCCAAAGAACTATGTTCCTCTGAGACGTGCGTTTCTATATGACCGACCGAAACCCACCAGATGAGTTTGCAGACGTCAACGAATCGGTTGGTGAGGAATGGGAAGCAGAAACAACACCCTATGAGCGCATTCGACACGTCGTTGCGCATACGTACAGCCCCGTCTCAGCTGATGCCGTAGCTGACGATGCACGGACGGCTCCAAAGACCGCACGAAAGCACCTGAACACACTCGCAGACGAGGGGTTTGTCGAGACGACACCCGGCGAACAGGGTGGCACGCTCTATCGGCGCTCCCCTGAATCACTCGTCGTCGAACAGGCTGCCGACATTCTTGAGCACGTCTCGACCGATGAACTCGTCACCCGAATTCAGGAGATGCGCGAGCAGCTCACCGAGTATCGGTCCGAATTCGGTGTTGATTCCCCCGAAGAATTGGCGGTCAACCAGACGAACCAGGCGCTCAGCGAGACCGGATCCCCACAGGACGAGATCGACCCAGAGACCATTCGTGAGTGGAAGACGCTCCGTCGGAATCTCGCATTTGCGAACGCCGCCCTCTCGATCGGCAACGCCGAGCAATTCGTCGACAGTGACCGTCGGTCGACTGACGACAGCGTCCCTGCCTGAGTAATGCGGGATTCTCCTGACCAAGCCGAAACCCATACTCTTCGGGGGGCTACGGATCGACCGGCGCTACTGACGATTCGTGACGTCGTCGAGGAGATGGAACCGCTCGCAACAGCTGAACTCGACGACTTTCTCAATCCATCCGTCCTCGAAGTCGTGCTTGACGACGGACTGTGTGCGGCCGATGAGGCCCGAATCGACATCAAGTGGACGACACGAGATGATTACAAGCTCCACTATACGGACACGGAAGGTGTGAATCTGCGCTGGGGAAAGCACCCACACGCAGGAGACTACATCCACGTCTCCGGATTAGAACACTATCACCCACCGCCCGATGCGAGTTCTGATCCAGACGAGGTCGAAGCGTCTTGTATCACACAGTCTCCCGAAGAGTTAGTCACTCGCGCCGTCCTCAAACTCTGGCGGGTCGCCTACCACACGGACTCGTATGAGCCGTTAAATACAGGTCGTAACCCGCCGTAGGAACCAATCCGAGTGCTTTCCTCCACGAACCCCCCACTGAGAAGCGATTTCTTCAAGCGATAGGCTCCAGCGACTTCATCGAGAAATCTGACTTTGAGCAATACCGTTCTGCAATATCTATCAACTCTCGAGTTCGTCGGACATCGGCGACGTTGTGGATGATGAGTGGCTCGTAGGCGCCCTCCTTCCATGCGGTGACACGGTGCTAGCGGAAGCCCACTCTTTCAGGGGTGGGTGCAAGCGATAGGTACAGACGGTTAATTGAATAGAGCGTTCTCAAGAGGGATTTTTTGGATAAAACCGAGTGTATCCTTCATACAGGAGGGTCAGCGGAATAAGGATAATGAGTGCGTAGATGAGATACCACGAAAGGAGTGCAGCAAGTTGTGATTCTACGAATACTGCGAAGAACTGTGAGACTATGAGAAGGGCGACCGTGAGGACGAGGGTCTTTACGGGGAGCTGCATGCACAGTATTCCGTCGGGGTTCTCAAATTCTTTTGGTACGTTCGCAGCTCCTTCCTATCAGTTGTTTCAGCAGCGACGCGACGATACTATGGATGCATCAGAGCCAGTGATTCAACAGTCCAAACAGCCATGTCCAAACAGTACCAACACTCACTCATGTCGAGCGGCACCATCGATATCGACGAGTTTGAGGACGCCGATCCCGACGAATTCGAAGGGCGGACTGACACCGAGCGCATCGTGCTGTTTCTCGATGAAAACGACGACCGGGCGTGGAAGGCGGCGACAATCGCAGCAGAACTTGAACTGGATACCGACGCCGTCAGTGCGATTCTCTCACGACTCAAAGAACGCGGGCTCGTCCGACACAAGCGTCCGTACTGGGCGATAACGGACGATGAAGAGCGGCTGCAAGCTGCCTACCGGCTGCACGAGCATCACGAGACTGCAGCCGAGCAGTATGGCGAGGAGCAACTCGAAGAGCTCCAGACCGACGACATGGAGCGGGTGCAGTGACCGCGTTCGATGACCTCGAACGCGGCGACATCATCTGGGAGACTGACCCACTCTCCGAGAAGGGTCGCCCAATGCTCATCTTGGGAGCCCACGGTTCCCAGCCCACGGCGTCCAACTCATCACCGTCTTGATCTCTTCGAAGACCTATCACGAGGAATCGCTCACGCTCCACGATGACGACTACGCGGGTGAGCCACTCGCGAAACGAAGTCACGTCCTCCCGTGGTCGCTCGCGACGCTCAACAGCTCTGCAGGCGTTGAATATCATCTGACCTCGCTTGTCGACGAACGGATAGCGGACGTGGCAACGCAAACGGTCGGCTACATCTCTTCGTGAGCGGAATCTACTTTCACCCGTCAGCGACTCCGATATGCGCTATTGACAGTTCGTACGGAACTGCTGTGGAACGGCATTCGACCATACCAAAAGCCGGATCTCGATGCGGTCTGACCCCCTGGACTACTTCACTCTAGATGGCTGAGGCATATCCCCTCTTGCAGTCTTTCACTGTCTGTGATCACCGATACGAGACCCCGGCGTGAATCGTCGCCGGGGTCCGAACCACGGGGCGGCTGGCTCGATAGGGCCGCTACGACGGCCGAGACGCCGGTCGAACGCGGTCAAGACCATTGATGAACTCGCCGACGAACAATGCCCTGTCTGTGAAGCTGGAACGGTTTTTCGCCGAAGACACCGGCGCATTAACATAGAAGAGCGGTACGATGTGGCCGAGAGCGAACACGCCCGGACACTCGGTCCTGCCGTCGCCCATTTCCGGAACTAGCGTTGCTGCTCGTCTACTAGCGAATCGACGTAATCTTCGAGTGTGTCATACACGGGACCGAACTCGGGGAGGTCTGCAACCAAATCGGGAAGCGTGTTCTGCCAGCCGTCACGAATCTCATTCCGTTTCTCTCCGGGAAGCCCTTCCCGAAGGTCAATGTCCAGGCCGTCGTGTTCACACTTCCGCGTGAATGCCGGAAGAATATCCGAGTCATCAACGTCAGCCTCCGTAAGCATCCGATACAGGTCGTAGTAGTCACGCGCCTGTGACCGCTGATAGAGCGCTCGCAACTTCTCTGCGAAGATTTCCTCCAGACTGTACGCGGTCAACTCGAATTCCGGGACATCCTCGTAGCTGTGATGATGATGGACCGAGTCAAACGCCACGTATTCATCGATCATCACGTCCAGACTTGTCGTGTTCTTGTGACCGAGCACAGCGTCGTACTGAATATCGATATCAACGTAGTGCGTCGGATACGCTTCTTTCTGCAGTTCGCGGTGTTTGGTCACCTCGAAGTCGATGGTCGCGTCTTCCAATGTGCTTTGCAACTCCGCTTCGCTCCCGTGATACTCTCCATCGACACCGAAATCGAGGTCTTCCGAGTAGCGCCACGTCTCTGGGAAATACAACTTGCTGAGCGCAGTGCCGCCCTTGAACAGCAGGTTGTCTCCGTAGGGACTCGTGTAAATCGCCCACAGAATCCACGAATTGACGTAGTTCTTCTCCGCGTACCCAAGTCGAACATCCAGCTGTCTGGCCAGCCGTCGGAGTTGCGCTTCGGAAATCATGAGAAGTCACCAGGGAGGAACGATTCGGGGTCAACATTTAGGCGGAGTTGGTACGTGCTATCCCGGGTTCCCGTCGCTTCTCTCGTCGGGTCGAGCAGCGGGTACCCGGTCGTGAAGTTCTCGACGAGGTCCCGGTACTCCGGAAGATCGATGCCCAACTGATCGGCGAGGTACACGAGTCGTTTCGTTGCAGCGCCGTTCCCAACCCGCCGCAGGTACTCGACGATGCGTTCCCACGAACAGTGTGTGTCGACAGCGTTCTGCATTGCCTTCGTAAGCTCGCTGATACCCCCGCAGAACTCCGGATGGTCGGCACAATCGACCAGTGTCTTTTCGATACTCGAAATGTTCACCTTGTTCGACCCGACCGCAGTCGGTTGATACCCGAAGAACTTCTGCTCCGTGACCGTCACCGGACGATACGTAACCCCGTGGATTTCACGTTCCTGGGCGCGCTCTGTCGTCACGACATACACCGTGCGGGACATCTGCTCCGTCAGCCCGTGGTGATTCAACGCACTCCAGTACCCGATGTACATCGGCTCTACGAGTGCTGACGCGATCACGAACTCGTGTGCGGTATACACGGCGTTCTCACCCGCAGCGAGCGGAAGAATCAGATATTTCCCGTGCGCGATCCGCTCAAGCCACCCTTTCTCCTTAAGCGCATACGCCATGTCCTTGGCTGACTTCTGCGGAATGTCAAGCGCGTCCGCGATGTCACTAATACTGATGACCTGCCGGTTCTCGCTTGCGAGCTGTGACAGTGCCTGCGACTCACGCGTCGACAGGCTCTTCCGTTGAGTCTCTTCGTCGTTTGTTGACTTCATAGCCGCTCAGCGTACATAGAGTCTAAATCTCCCTCGGGATAAAGGTGGTCGTTGAGAGTCATTTTGATGAAAGTCGTCTTCACAGCCGCTCAGAATACATAGACTCTAAATATGTCTTCGACACCGACACAAAACAGGAGTGTTCCTTCCGTCACCTGTATCATACCGCCGCGAGTCGCTCGGCCAGCGTTTCGAGTTCGTCGGTCTCGTCGATAACACTCAGCCATCGATCCGGAAGCTGTGACGCCCCGAACCGCGCGCCAGCGACTGCACCCGCGATCGCCCCAATCGTATCCGTATCACCGCCACGATTCACCGCCGTCACAATCGCGTCCTCGGCACTCTCCGCGACGAGGCCATCGTGGAGTGCCGTCTGCAGTGAATGCACGACATACCCTGACGTTTCCAGCGTGTCGGGCGACTCACCACGAGCGACCGGTTCGAGCGCCGCCACGAGCTCGCCAGGCGCGTCTGCACCGACGTAGTCGAGGGCATCCTGCAACGGCGCGTCCGAGTCGTCGAGGAGGCCAGCCACTGTGAGATTCAGGACAGCGCAGCCTTCAGTACACCGCGGGTCAGCATGCGTGATCTGCGAGGACTGCCGGCTCACTTCGGCGAGTCGATCCCACGCCGTCATGTACGGGATGGCGAGCGGTGGACACCGCATTACACTCCCGTTCCCCGCGTTCTGCCCTTCCGGACTGTTCTCCCACACGTGCTGACCTGCCTCGTCCCACGCGTCGCCGCGTTTGAGCCGGGTGAGCGACCGCCTCGTCATGCCTCCAATGTCGAACGGGCCACTGTCGTACCACGCGACGAACCGCTCAGCGACATCCGCCGGATCGAACGCTTGGTGTTCGACGAGACTCTGCGCGATGCACAGCGCCTGCTCGGTGTCGTCCGTAATCGTCCCCGCCGGCTGATTCCACGTGCCGTGCCCGACCATCTCGTCAAGTCGTCCGTGCTCAGCGCTAATCTCCGACGCAGACGCAAACTCAACTGGCCGGCCAAGCGCATCCCCACACGCCAATCCAAGAACAACACCGCGCGCCCGATCCAAATCCATACGTCACCAACGACCACCACTGCGAAAAATGTCGGGTGAGTTGAGTATCTAGGATAGCCGCTCAATTTTCTCTTTATCAGCAGCTGTGAGCAGATCACTCTCGTGTTCCTCCCCGAGATCACCGACGTTCTGCAGTCTTCTGTTCGAGTGGCGATCGATTCCCCTTGGAGGCTGTCAGGCGGCCAAAATCAGCGGATCTGAGATACACCGGAAAGCACAGGAATCTGTGTATTCATATATTTCTGTATGCCTACGATCACCGTCAACGTAGACGACGCCCTCAAAGAGCGAATGGAGAACCACCCCGAGATCAACTGGAGCGAAGTCACGCGCCAAGCCATTCAAGAGAAGGTCGAGACACTGGAAGTTATGGACGAACTCACCAGCCGGAGTGACCTCACCGAGGGCGACGTCCATGAAATCGCCCAGAGGATCAACGAAAGCGGGCGCAGGCGTGTTGACGAGGAATCAGCGTAGACACGACGAATGAAGCTGGTCATCGACGCCAACGTCGCCATCTCTGCACTCATCGCCGATTCGAAACGCGGGAACTCATCGTCACGCTCGAGCCTGACCTGCTGACACCTGCCTTCGTCCACGACGAAATCAGGACCTACCAAGATCTGATCGTGGAGAAGTCCGGGCTGGAGCCGGACCGAATCGCACAGTTCATCGATCTTCGGTTCCAGTCCATCGACACCGTTCCAGCCGAGGAGTTCTATCCCGCTATCGACAGAGCACCTGAAGCACCCACAGATCAGATCTGCTGAGCGCGGTGTCGGATCCGGTCTGATCTGTATCTGATTTCGGTCGGATCGGCGAGGTTCTTACGCGTGGCGCGATCTCGACAGCCGGTCGAGCGCGTCGATCGAAACCGGGTCGATAGTGACCGGAGTAGCGGTCTGTGTGTAGAAGACAGTCGCCTGAATCGGTCGGTCGGGGTACACACTCGCAAGCACGTGGTAGTACACACTCAGCTGCGTTCGGTACTCATCGTGGGCCAGCCGGTCGGGGTCGGTCTTGTAATCGATGATCTCGACGCTGTCGTCCGTTACGTGGACGAGGTCAATGATCCCCGCGAGCGTCACCTGTGGTTCTCCGGGCAGCGGGAGCAACGCCGGCTCTTCCGGGATGAGTTTCCCATCAAGGTCATCGATGAGCGTCGCCACCGCGCGCTCGTCGTCGTTACTCGGTTCGACTGGCTCGTCGAGTGCGTACGCCTCGGCGAAGTCGTGCAGTTCGGTTCCGAAGTCGGTCCCACGACCACCATTGCGCTCGTCATAGACGCTGTCGTCCATGATATCGTGGACGCTGAGCCGGCGGGGAACTGTGCTACTGTCTGGGATCGTTGTCACGAACGGAGCAGTAGACTCGCGGGCAACCGTGACGGGCTCGGGTGTCGGTTCGAGTTCAATCGCGTCGATCGAGAGGCCGTCCATGAAGCGACTTGGGTCGTCCCCAGAGGTGAACAGGAGATGCCGTTTTGCACGAGTCATCGCGACGTACAGCAAGCGCCGCTCTTCATCGTACGTTGACGGTTGAATCGACTGCAACAGCTTCGTCGGCCAATGCTGGTAGACGTGCGGATAGTCGCCCGCCTCGCTGTATGCCCGGGTTTGGCGAAGCCCCAACTCGTCGTCGTAGATGATCGGACAGGCTGGCGGTTGACCGTAGTGGGGGAACGCGCGGTCGTTGAGATTCGCGAGGATGACGATCGGGTACTCGAGTCCCTTTGCACCGTGGATTGTTTGGAGGGTCACCGCGTCCTCACCCGGGCTGGTTTCAATATCGACGGTGGTTCCTGCATCGAGGTTGGCCTCGATGTACTGGATCGCCTCTCCCCGCGTGAGCGTGCTATTCTCGTAGAGACTCGTGAGGTGATCGACGAGCGCATCAGCGTATGCGCTCGTACGGCCGTAGCGGTCGAAGACGCGTCGAAGGAAGCCCCCAAGTGTGTCGATCGCAGCGAGTTCCTCGCGGAACTGCACCATTGCATCGGGATACGCTTCGGTGTCCAGAATCGTCTCCGTGTCATCGAACGAGTAGCCAGCGCGCTCGAGGACGACGGCCCAACCACGACGGGCGTTCGATTCGGCGATGCGTAGCCACGCGAGTGCGAGTTTGGCTTCTGGCGTGTCGAACAGCTCAACTCCGCCGTCGTAGGCGACCGGGACACCGTACTCGTCGACGACGGTAAGGAACTCCCGAGCGAACGCACGTGTTCGGGTGAACACAGCGATGTCTCCGTACGAAGGCGCACCCAATCGCTCGCGCTCGGCAGCTTCCTGCTGTGCAGTGGTGGCGCCAGGGTCTGGTTGTGGTTCATCGGTGACCTCGACTGCGTAGTCGTCGTTATCGACGACCATCTGGATCCGATCGAGGAGGAGTTCGTGCTCGTTCGGCGCCTGATACGCGTCGATCTGTGCGTTGTCGACGTGGTTCGTCGCCGCGAGCGAGCGCTCGCCTGCGAGTGGATCGTCGATGTCCTCGCTGTACGTCGCCGGAATCGAGAGACTCTGCTCCGCGAATGCAAGGATCGAGGACGAGGAGCGGTAGTTCTCGTACAGCGGAATCGTGGTGACCGAATCGACGGGGTACGCTATCCGCGTCCGGTCGGCGTTCAACTCGCGGGTGAAGCGCTGGAGCCGGTCATCGAACGCCGTGATGTTCTCGACGCTGGTGTGTTGGAAGCCGTAGATCGACTGTTTCCAGTCCCCGACAACACAGAGGTTGTTCGTGATCGCGAGCAGCAACGCGATCTTGAACTGGAGCTCGTTCGTGTCCTGAAACTCATCGACCATCACGTACTCGTGGGCATCCTGCTCGCGAACCTGCGGCCGGTCACACAGCATGACGAACGCCAGCGCCAGCATCAACCCCTGCGTGAGGTAGTTGTTCCGGAGGGCAAACGTGAGATACTCGTAGTAGACGTCGTGGACGAACGTCCGCAGGGCCGTTCGATCTTCGTCGTAGGCGCGTTCGATGACGCCGCGATCGACTTGTGGATCGTCGTGGACCTCGGCTTTCGAGGGGGAGTCCGGCGCGTACTCGCTCGCGTCCCACCCGCCGACTGCCGCCCGGGCGTCGCTGTTGGTCGGACCGGAGGCACCCTCTCCGGGTGAGTTCGCATCGGCGACCGTCTCGAAGAACGCCTCGCGGTCGCCTTCGAGGGGAGCGTCGCTCGAGCGGAACCACCCGTCACGAGTGGGGATGACACCTTTCGCAGCGAGTTCGCCGATGAGGGTGTGGAGCGTGGCAGGGTCACGGAACATACGGAGCATGTCCGCGTATTCTGGGTGTTCGTCGGCGAAGGTCGACATGAATCGCTGAAACAACTGCTTCTCGCGGACCGGCTCCTCGATGAGGTCGATCGAGTCGGGAATCTGGTCGTCGATGCCCAGCGTCTCCGGGACGGTGTGACCATAGCGGCGTAGCAGTCGGAAACAGTAGGCGTGGAATGTACTGATAGGCGCGCCTTGGAGTTCTCGCAGGTCGTAGTCGGTTTGCTGGACGATGCGCTCACGCATCTCGCGAGCGGCGTTGCGAGTGAACGTGACCAGCAGGATATCATCCGGCGTCGCGTCGGTCGACTCCAAGATGTGGGCGTATCGCCGGGTGATCGCGAACGTCTTGCCCGTCCCGGCGCCGGCATCGACACGGTAGATCCCCTCGGTGGACTCAATGAGTCGCTGTTGGTTGTCGTTCGGGGTCGGCTCAGACATCGTCGATCACCAACTCCTGTGCGTCGACCCGATCCCAATTGGGACCGTCTTCGCGGGTCCGAACGGGGAATCCCTCGTCGCGGTAGACGGCAAGACGCTCACGTTGGGTGGCGACGAACGCTTCGAAGGCGTCCAAGTCTTCCGTGAGATATCGTTCACCCACGAGGCCATCGATGTCATCGACCGCGGAGCGGCAACCGCGTTCGACGTATTTCGTGTCCTTGACGCGGGTTATGGTATACTCGATGAACGACTGGATGATCGCCTCCCGCTTCTCAGGGTTTACTCCCTCTCGTGGGAGCTCATGTGACTCGAAGAACTCGCGGTATGCTTCGTAGCCAAGCGGGTCAAGCGCTTTCACGCGGTCGTTGGAGTCGGCGTAGTCGGTGACGGCGTCGAACGTCTCGCGGTGTGCGGCGAACTCACCGAACGTGCAGGGCAGGTACTCCACCGTGGTGACCAGATCGTCGAGCGGGACGGTGTCGCCACGGGCCAGTCGGGTGTCGTGTTCGAGGAGATGGAGAAACCGGATCTCCAGTGGCTGGTTCGGGTTTTCACGGCGGTGTTTGGCGAGATACGCCGCCGCTTGGAAATTCGACTCGTCGTGAAGTGGGTCGAGTGACGCCTGCTGGCGAAGCTTTCCAGCGGTCGATTGAGAGCCGGTCTTGTAGTCGACGAGTGTCGTCTCCGAGTGAAGCAGATCGACGAAGCCATGCAGCCCGACGTCCGGCGCCTGAAACCATCGCTCGGTTAGTGTGGAGTCGACGGTGAGTCCGAGGCGCTCGGCGAGGTCGTTGGACTGCGAGCGGTCGGTGTACGTTTCGTACGTCGTATCGGTTGGAGGGTGCGCGTCGAGATACCGCTGGATCGTCTCGAGTGCAAGTACACACTGCGTTCGTTCGACCCGTTCACGGGCCGTTGTTGCGTACGCACGGATCTGGTCGACCATCGCGTCGACGACATCCCTCTGTCGCTCGCGAACCGTCTCTGGATGTGTGACGCATACCTCCGCGGCTTCGTGGATCACGGTGCCGCGGGCCATCGGAATTGTCGTTGGTGACTCGACGAGTCGATGAAAGAACTCCTCACGTGGACAGTTAGTAAGGCGTTGCAGTGTGGACTGACTGATTGTTGCCGGTGGCTCTTGTTCTCCGTCTGGTGTCTCAGGAGCGACGAACGGCGTACCGACGCTGTCACGAGTCGCATCGGCGCCGTGTGTCGTGTGCGGGAGATCGCTGAATGACTCGACGGGATGATCAACGAGGTCTTGGAAGTACACGCACGGGGAGCTGTCTGCGTCAGCCTGGGAGGCTTGCACGAGGAACTGTCGTTCCTGACCGTTCTGCAGGAGGATCTCGAAGCGGCTGAGGTCCTGTTGGACGTGTTCAACCGGGTCAACCCAGGGGCGGTCGGAGGGTTGTTGGGTCCAGCCGTCTCCGAGGCCGAGATAGAACACGACCGGGCGGTCGATGTAGCTGGTCGCCGCGCCGTCCGTGAGCAATACGCCCTCGTTCGGCTGGTCGACCGGGATATCGAACGACTCGATATAGTACTGGAGTTGGGTGAGTCGCTGCGGCGTGAACGCTGTTGAGAGGAGACCGAGCTTGTCGCACTCCTCGCGAAGTTGGGAGAGTGAGCTCGCGGCGGCGCGTTCGTACGCCGAGATCGCGTCGTCGACGGTGCCTGTGTGGAGCGCGTCGGCGAACTGCTCGTAGGCAGGGCCGACATCGACACTATCGACACGCCGGTGATCCGCGGTCCTGTCGAGGTCGATGCCGAGTCGTTCGACGAGCGGGCGCAGGTCGGCGACACGCAGATCACTGCCGGTGAAGACCGCGTCGGCGAGTCGAAGGAACGTCCGGACATCTACGTCGTCGATGAATCCCGGGCCACCCTGATACGGAATGCCGGCAGTTTCGAGTGCGGACTCGACGAGGGGACTGAGAAGGCTCGACTCGTCGAGGACGATGCCGACGGCCTCGGCAGTGTGCGGATCGAGTTGTGTGATGAGCGCGTCGACGATCGCCGAGGTGGAGGGGAAGACGTGAAACTCCGGGAGGGAGGTCGTGTCGCCTGTGAAGGGGTCGACCTGCTGGTATGAATCGGTGAGGATAGTACGATCGAGTGGACTCAGTCCGGCCTTGTTGATCACCGCCACATCGGTACTGTCGGGGAGTGTCGTGTCTTCGAGGTCATGGTAGCTTGAGTCGGCCTCGTGGAGGATGTCGCGGGTGGTATGGAACTGCGGCGTATCGAACTCTGGATAGTCGGTGATCGTGTCGAGGGCGCCGGTCTTGTCCCAACACTGGAGGCAGCGATCGAGTGCCCGGTGGGCCTGCTTCCACGTGAGGTCCGTCTGGGTGATGAGCTCGGTGAACAGGCGACGGCGGTCACTGGGGACGAACTCGTTTGCGGCGTGACTTCGCGGCGTTGCGCTGGCGCGACCGAGGCGTGGAGTACTGGTGTGTCGGTCGAGCGCGAGCGTGAGTGGTGGGTCCGCAGAGAGTGTGAGATCGGCATCGCGCGTTTCGGCGGCGAGGGTATCGATGGATTTTGCCTCCCGAAGTGGCACGCGTTGGTGTCACGGAGGTGCTGTTTCAATGTGTCGTCGTGGTGAACGCGTCGGGTCCACACAAGCTGCCTATGTCTGTGCGGCGTTGCGTTGGCTTCAGAACGAGTTCTTCGTCCCCTTGAGGACGCAGTCAGGTCACTCGGTACTGGTTGTCTGGATGAATTGGACGGGCTGATCGAACTCCTTCTCTAGCTTGTCGGTGACGCCGTTTTCGTAGGGGACATCGACAGTGATGGTGTATCGCGTCGACGATTGGAAGTCCACTTGTTTGCTTCCGATGTTGAAGCCGAGACTGAATTCTGTGGTCGCATTCCCGTCCATGGAGATCGTCCGGAACGTTTCAGCGAGCAACGTGTCGCCCTCGTACACATAACACTGCATATCTGCGAGCTCGAACCCGGCGTCGCGAGTATTCTGGAGCGTCGCGAACAGCTTCGGACCGGAATCGGGATACTCAAAGTGATGACGAACAAGCGAGACTCCGCCACCGCTGGGTCCTACCTCGATGGGAGTTGGTGTCTCCTCGTCGCCACCGTTCGACCCGAATCCGACACACCCGGAGAGGCCGGCGAGCACGATAGATCCGATGGTCTCTCGACGTGTCAGCGACATTGTCAGCACCATGTTCTATAACCGATAAGAAACTGCTGGTAGCGGGGACAGTGTTCAGAGAAGGATGAAGAGTGAGGGGGTACGGTTTCTGAGTGCTCAAGCTCAAATTCGACCCCCTTAGCGGCGATAGGGGTTACTTTGAGTTAGATATTGTGGAGCGAGAGGCGACACCCGAGCCAGCGATGACGCTCGGTATCCGACTCCATTTGGCTGGGCTATCACGTTCGGATTCCATCTCTATTCTCGATATGTTGGGTGTCGATCGCTGTCGATCCACTGTACACAACTGAGCACAGACGGCAGATCGACAGCCGTTCGACGGCGCCGACCCGGACACGTCGCGGTTGATGAACCGAATACGAGGTGTAGTGTTTCGAAGTGTCAATAATTGAATGCGATAGTTTCAGAAGAACTACGTGACGAGCGGAAAAGACGAGAAGATGTCTGAAGGAGTATGGAATCGGTTCTCGAATCCGTGGCTATATATCTCGATGAACGTCGCCATTTGGGTACTATTGTGGATTTCGATAGATGTGCTACTTTCTGATGGAAATGTAACTTCTGCTGCGATACCGGGAGCGGTTGGTGGGTTGGCCTTCGGGGTCTTCACCTATTATTTCAAATATCGAAACAGTACGTAGGGTGGTTCCCCTGGTTTGTTCGAATCAGTGTACATGTGCTGTACAACGGTCCTGATTCGCTTCCGGGCAGAGACAGGGTTCCGTGACGAGGTTCTCCAGTAGTTCGCACATCGAGTCGTCTTGAAGTACGCGGAGATTCACCGCTACCTTCGAGACGAATCGAGAGATAGTGCTTCATCCCCGTCGAGTTAGACTTTTAATAGTTACCGGATTATTGGTAACGGACAGGTGTATGAGGTGCTTGACGACACGGCGGCACAGACTATCCTCGCCATCGAGGGTGGTGACTCCATCCGCCGTGTCGCCCAACACCTCCACACGCCCTACGAAACGGTGCGACAGGCCGTCAATCGGCTGGAAGACGCAGGCTACGTCACCTATGACGACGGCCTCACGGTCGTCGACGAGCGCGTACGCGACGCAGCCTTCGAGCTCGTCGCTGCCAGCGCCGGTGTCAGTCTACCCACCATCCAGGAGTCCTACGTCATCCCACAATTCGGCGATTGGCCGTTCGCGTTCACACGTATCGACGCCGTCTACGTGTGGACCCAAGGCGGCTACCAAGTTGGGCGGAATCCAGATGACTATCCGCTGTTCCTGGCCGTCCGTGAGCGGGACGTCGACGCCTGGGAAGCGTTTTTCGAGTCATTCGGCCTCCCCACTGCTTTCGAGCGACAGCCCGGTGACGAGCTGGACGGACCGCTGCAGATCGTCCTCGAGCCACGCGCGTCACTCGATATTGAGCACGTCGAAGGGTACCCGGTGATCCCGAGAGCAGAGACAATCGAGTATATGCGCGAGAACTACGCCCAGTTCCAATCGGCGCTGGCAATGCTCAACCGGATGTACGAAGACCTCGATCTCGGTATCACCGACAGGAAGACTGAGCGAGTCCAGTCATGAGTTTCGGCAATCGGAGTGGCACCCATCGAACTCCTACGGTTCACAGCGATTTCTAAGTCGGCCGTTCAGCCCCCAGAAGGGAACTGGACAATATCCCCGAACCGGACGGTCGGTCCCATCCAGTTCCCATCTTCGTCGTAATGGAGGTTGACGTTCCAGCCCAGTTCCTGCCAAATCTCCGTGAGCGGGTTGCGTATCGAGTCGGTGACGTCGGCCTCGGCCAACGGGATTTCAGCCAGGTCGGTCGTGTACCGGTCCGTCCGCAACGGCTGCTGCACCGCCGGTCCCGATATCCGAGTTTCGTACGCGATGGTCGCACCCTGTGCGTCCAGCAGGCTGATGAAGCAGAACACGGTTCCGGTCACACCCATCATCTTCAATGCGCGGATCCCGGCCTGCACCGCGATGCCCGCCTTGCAGTCCAGCGACTTGTCGGTATCACGGTAATTATTTAACTGAAGACCGACGCCCTCGTCCTCTCGGAATACCCACGTATCGACCGCTTCGTACAGTCCGTCCTTCCGGAGGTACGTGTAGGACTTGTACGGCTGTCCCATCCGTCCGCCCGCGTTCAGCTTCCCTTTCCCCACGGTCTCGGTGCCGGGATGGACGTTCAGCTTGCCCATCCGGGGAAGTCCGGGGAGATCGTCGGATCGTTGGACGTAGTTCCCGCTGAAAACGCCGTTCGGAATCAGGTTGACGACCGCTGTCGGGCCGTCCTCCAAGTCGCTGGCCACGCCTTCCCGGTTGGAAATCAGGTCAAGGCGTTCGTCCCGTATATCGATGATCTGGTCCAAGTGGTCGTCGTTCCGCTTCGGGTTGAATCCGAAGTGCCGCTCCGCGAGGTCCGGTCGTTCGTGACCGGTAATCCCGATGATATGCCGCCGGTGCAGGATTTTCAGATCCCATCCGTACTCTTCTTCGATCTCCGTCTCCATGTCCAGTTCCTGCTGCCCGGTGACGCGCTGGTTCGTGATGAACACCAGGAGGGCGAAGGACTCGTCCTGTTCGTCCTCAAGTTCCTCCACGCTCTCGGCATCGTCCCGCAGCTTCCCGCGGCAGTTGTTGTCGACGCTGGCGTGGCCGATTCCCTTCCGGCCGTTGATCTCGATCCGTGCATCCCATCCGCCGTCGGTCCCGATAACGCCGCTTTCGTGGACATCGTAGCCTTCGTTCCGCAGTACCTCGCCGGCAATCTTCTCGAAGGTTGTTCCGTCGACGGTGTCGACGGCCCACTCGAGTTTATCCATAGCTGCAGTTCGCTACCGTTGGTAAATAACGGTTCGCTCAACCGCCGTCGCTGTTGGGGGGCCGATACGTGTCAATCGGCCCAGACCGATACCGTCCACGTTCCACCACGACCGGATGGCCCCGGGCCGAACACGTTCAATTCGCTCATTTACCCGAGGCTAGCATTTTTAATGTCCGCTGTCAATTTACTACGGTAGCACCACAACCAACCGGAACTGTGGAGCCGGTCCGAACAATGCCCCGGGGTAAAACGCAGCTCCCTCCCGACCTGGAAATCGACGGTGCAGACTACGAGGTACCCGAAACCGAGTACACGCACGCCCGCATCGTCGGCAACGCCACTCAACAGGAAGTCGATGCGTGCATCCTCGTCCCCACGCTCCACCCGGACTACCTCGAGTACCATGCGTTGACCGCCCTGTTCACCTCACCCCAGAACACCAGCGTCATGGTGATGTCGTCGAACGCCGGGGTCCGCCGACGATACAAGGACGTCGGGCTTCGCGGCCCTCACCTCATCTACAGCGAAACGCACTGGACACTGGCCAGCGTCAAAGCAGGAGGCGACCTGGCGCAGAAAACCGAGCTCTACACCGACCAGGACGGCTACCCCCAGTTCCTCTACGCCAAGTACAGCACCCGCCTCCCACAGGGTGAAGACGCCGACCGGGTGCACACCGTCATCTACGACAGCACGGTCACCTTCGACTGGGATCGCTGGACCGAATTCACCGAGTGGCGAGAGGAACACGATATCGCGAGCGTCGTGTACTTCTGCCGCGACCCGACCAGCCCGGTCGCCGACCAGGTTCTCGACGAGGTCGATACGACGTGGGGATGGACACCGTCAGCGATAGCCGACATGTACGACAACGGCCATGGAGGCGTGGACACGTCCGCGGCATCGGACGGTGCCGGCATCGTCCCCGAAACCACGCTCCGCGACCAGGAACTCCTCCAGCAACGGGCACAGGGCGTGACGTTCGACCTGCAAATCCTCCCCTCCGGCGATGTCGCCGAAGCCCTATCGGCCGCCTGGAACAGGCACGACTCACTGAAAGAATCCGCGTACAAGATCGGGGATGACGACACCGTCACCGCAGTAAAAGGCGTCGAACGGGCTATCAACGGGTACTCCCGACTGATCGCCGACCCCGAATACAGTCGGAACTACCGGGTCGGTCACGGCCGCGCCAAACCGCACGACGTCCGGATCGGCCAATTGGAAGCGGTCGCCGATGGACTCACTGGCGACGCAGGCGCCATCGCCAATTCCCTCCGGAAGGGTGTCCGGAGACTGGAAGACATCCGGGACGCCGTCAACGACGAAGACAACTTGGGCGACTGGAAGCGCGGCTCGGTGCTGCGGGCCATCCAGTCGATCGTCGACAACGAGGAGCAGACGCTGCACATCGTGGCACCGGACGAGCCAGCCCGGAAAGCTGTCCGCGCCGACCTCCAGTTGAACCGGGGCAGTCTCTGGGGCCGGGCGAAAAGCCGGGTGGACATTCACAGCCCGGCGACGCTCGCCCAAGCACCTGTCGCCGACGAGCTCATCCTGTACGGTCCGCCGCGGCGCGGTGACCTGTGGATCCTCCGGACACCACACGCGAAGCGTCTAACCATCCTCGCGTACCCGCACGAACTCGGGTTACTGCACTACCAGGTCCGCTCACTCAACGAGGCGATCGCCGATTTCACACCGGTCGAAGTCACCGACCCGGACACGACCGACACGGAGTCGGTACGGCGCAACACCGCATTGGACGGAGCTGTTCCCTCGCTCAACAGTGGAGGCAAGTCCGACGACGGGGAGTATTCCCCGACCCGGCAAGTCGGGCCGTACGAGGGTGTTTCCCTGGACATCCCTGATCCAGAGGAGGTCGCGGAATTCGATACGCCCGAGGTCGTGTTCGGCGGCGAGGACGACGATGATACCGACTCACCTGTCGACCGGTACACGATCGTCGGCGGGGACAGTGACGAATCCCTGGACGACCTCGTCCGTGACACGGTCGGTGAACACCGCTCGGCAGTCGAAAACTTCGGCAGCAGCGGTGGCAACGGTGGCGGCGGTGGTGGTGGCGGTATTCCACCGATCGGTGGAGGCGGCGGTGGACGTAGCGGTCCCCACGAGACACGCCGCATCGATGGCCTCGTCGAAGCACAAACCGACGACGGCTATGCCTACGCCGGCGAACCATCCGACACGGTCGAGGTCGTCCGCATGGGCGAAGGAACGACCGTAGAAAAGAAGCTTAGCGACGTGAAGAGCGGTGAACGCGTCGTCCTCGTCCGGGACTACCAGGCAGTCCGGCAGGCGGTGGAAGACCACCTGATGAACATGGGCGAGATCGATATCTTTGTCCGCGCCCACATGTGGCACCAGCAACTCGACATCGAACTCGAGGATAGCGGTGACTCGCTCCACGAGTTCAGAGAGAAAGTGGAAGCCGCCGGTGCAACGGCCTCCTCCGAGGGCACCTTCGAGGGCTGGTACACCGGCGAGGTGAACATGCCCCGGTCGAAAGCCAACCTCCGCGCGATCGTCGACGCGTACGACATGGAGGAGGTGGCCGAACACATCAACGACGTCTGGGACGCCAACTGGAAGATCCGGAAGATCAAACGAGAGGTGATCAAGCAGCTCAAACGGCAGGCAGCCGACGCCCTGGCCGACCACGACCCCAACGAAGACATCGTCCTCCATGACGACCTCGACGTCCGCCTCTCGGACTTCGACCCGACCGACCACGAAGGCCGGGCGCTCGTCGAACAGCACACGATCCAAACGGTCGTCGACGATGTCGAACGGCCTGTAAGCTACGTCGGGCGGTGGCGGCATCGACCCGACTGAACCCCCCTCGAAACCGCCATCCATCGATGAGTTCTAACTGTGGCTAGGTTTAAGTCGCACGTTTTAGTCTGTAGTCACGTATTTAGATGGCGGGGAACAGACGACCAATACCACCGCGGGATACACCGGCATTCACTCGACCGCCGGACGACGCATACGACGACCCGCACGTGGACTACGACGCGGAGGAACGAGACTTCGCAGAGTCATACATCCGTCACCAATTCGTCAACGACGCGATCACCACGCGGCTGATCGAGAAGTTGACCGGCCGCGGTGAGGACACCGAGACTCTGTTCGGAAGCCAGCCCAGCAAACACCTGTTCGGCGGTGCGCTCTCCAGCCAGTACGCGTATCGGGAAGCACAGGCCGAGGACGACGCTTTCAAGGAATTCGCTGAGGACGTCGCACCGTTCACCATCGGCGTCCGCTTCCGCATCCCGACCGACCTGCCCGAGGACGTCACTATCCAGTTCGACCCGCAGGCGAAAGGCTACCAGCGCCGCTTCCCCACATTGGACGAACAGCGGACGCACTCGAACGCGGAGGACAACGCCGATGTTCTCTTCGAGGCCGTTGACGACGGTCGTGGCGGTCAACGGATAGAAGAGGAGAAGCCTGACGAACCGGAGACTGATGACGAGGGCGAAGCAGTAGCTGACGGCGGAACTACTGCTGCATCGCCGGACAGCGACGGTCCCAGCGACACGCAAGAACTCGTACGCGTGTACGAACGGATCCCGTTCGAGTTCGATACGCTCGCACTGAGCGTGGCCGAAATCCAGAACCTCGTGGAGTCGGATTCTCCTCGCCACGTTCCACTGACAGATACCATCCGCGACGCCAAAGCCCAAGCAAGAGCCATCGACAACCGGTTCCGGGAACGTGCAAGCGGCCTTGCCGCATCTGAAGCCAACGCCATCCCCGTTCCCCGACTGGAGGACGAGGACACGTTCCAGACGTACCTCGACGAAACGTTCTCTGGTGAGGAACTGGACCCGCTCTGGGACGCGCGGCTCGAACTGGAAGCCCGACGCGACGACGGCGACAACTACACCACGGTCGTCGTCCGAATGGTCAACACCCAGGGAGAGGACTACGACGAAGCAACCGACCCCGAGTTCGAAGCATGGCGAGCGACCCTGTTCGATGTCGGTGTGGAGGCAACGCTCCACCGCGACGACAGGGATACGCCTACGCTCATCGGGTTCGAGTCCGAGAAGATCGAGGACGAATACCAGTACGACGGAACCATATACGGCGTCGGCGAGAACTGCGCTGTCGATCCGGTCTATCCGGAGGGCGGTCACTCCGTCGTCGGCGCACCTGCCATCGGTGTTCAGACGCGAACGGTTCCCACGTACCACCAGGCCCGGTACCTCTCCCGGAATCCCGAGGAAATCGCTGCCCCGTTCGACGCACTGGCCGGGAACAACGGCCGCGAGGAGGTGTTCAACACGCTCACCGATATCGCGTCCGCCATGGAGGAGGCCCAAGAGGATTACGAGGCGATCGAAGACGAGGTCGTGTCCAAGAAGCCCTCCGGTGCGCAGAGCTCCTTCCGGGAAGCCATCGACGACTTCGAACGCGAGCGCGAACGGTTCGAGACAGGGATCGACCTGCTCCGCGACAACGAGCAAGCGTACGAAGCGTTCACGATGATGAACCAGGCGTTCGCCGACCTCGGATACGACCGCTGGCGGACGTTTCAGATCGTGTTCATCGTCATGGCCGTCCCGGACATGGTGGCGCAGGCGAAGACATCGGGCGGCCCGCCACCGATCAGCCCGCAGGACGAGCGGGCAACCGACTGGGAGCAACGGGTACCGCTCGAGGACTTGGAGCCCGACGTCGACTTCGACCACTATCTGGACGCTGCCGACGTCATCTACTTCCCGACCGGCGGGGGCAAGACCGAGGCGTACTTTGGGCTCGTGGTGTTCACCGCGTTCCACGACCGGCTGCGCGGGAAACACTTCGGGATGACGGCGTTCACCAAGTTCCCGCTGCGGTTCCTCTCATTGGAGCAGCTCGAACGCATCACCGGGCTGCTCGCCAAAGCAGAGCTGATCCGGCGCGACCACCCGGTAACCAGCGAGGGTGAAGAGTTCAGCGTCGGCTACTTCGTCGGGAAGGGCAACACCCCGAACGCCCTCTACGACGACGGTAACAACTACGTCGAACTCGCCCAGTACGACGAGGACTACAAGGAGGAGATGCTGCACCTCGAGGAGTGCCCATTCTGCGGTGAGAAATCGGTTATCGTCGACGGCGACCCGGTTCAGGGCCGGATCGTTCACCGGTGCACCGACCCGGACTGCGACGAAGACGTGCTTCCGGTCTACCTCACCGACCGCGAGGTGTACCGGTTCGCCCCGACCTTCGTCGTCTCCACCATCGACAAGATCTCGATCGTCGGGATGCAGCGGCGGATGCGTACCCTGTTCGGTCAGGCCAAGATCCGCTGTGCGAAGCACGGCTACTCCGGCGAATCGGAGTGCACCGTCCAGAGCTCCGCACTTTCCACGGAAGGCCAATGCGACGAAGACGACTGGACGGAGGTCGAATCAACCGACCCGCCATCGTTGTTGATCCAGGACGAGCTGCACCTTCTCCGGGAGGAGTTCGGTGCGTTCGACTCCCACTACGAGACCCTGCTGGAAGCATACTACGACCGCATCGCCCCGGGCTGGCAAACCAAGGTCGTCGCCGCAACGGCAACGATCCAGGGCGCGGAGAACCAGGTCCGAGCGCTCTACCAGCGGGAGACGATACAGTTCCCCAGCGACGGACCGCGCCTCCGACAATCGTTCTACGCGTACGCCCATCCAAAGCGGACGCAGCGACAGATGGTCGGGGCCATCCCCCGAACGGTGAGCCGGACGTACGCGATCGAACGCGTCCACGAGGAGTGGGCGCGGATCGTCCAGGACTTCCGCCGTAACCCGGACGACCTCTACGATGCCGTGCAACGTGCCGCGGCCGACGATCCGTTCGACCTATCCGATGCGGCCCTCCCGAGCGACCCGGACGACCGCGAGGAGGTGCTCGGGGACGTCATGGACGACTACGAGGTCCAGGTGTCGTACCACCATTCGAAGGACAACACCGACCTCATGATGCGTGTCCTCCGGACCATGATCAACCAGCACCTCGCTGACGACATGGAGGACTACGACAGGATTGAGGGCCAATTGATGACGGGGGAGACGACGCTCGACACGGTGCAGCAGGTGATGTCGGCACTGGACCCGGACACGTTCCACCGGCCCGGTCCGGACGACATCCGGATGCTCATCGCGACGTCGATGATCAGCCACGGCGTCGACCAGCCCGTGCTGAACTTCATCAGCTTCTTCGGCCTGCCACGGGAGACCGCCGAGTACATCCAGACCTACTCCCGGGTCGGACGGAAGTGGCCGGGAACAGTGTTTATGCTCCACTACCCGCTCCGGTCACGGGACCGGTCGTACTACCGTCGGTTCCAGCACCACCAGGCCTACCAGGACCTGCTGGTCGAAGCCACCCCGCTCGAACGGTGGGCGGAGTACGCGATCGAATGCTCCCTTCCCGGAATCGTCACGAGCACCTTGCTGCAGTGGGTTGACTACTACGCCGAGCCCGACATCGATTCACCCCGGCTTTACATGGGCGAGGGACTGGACGAGGCCAGCGACGCCGGCGTCCTCACCTACGAAAGCCTGTACACGTTCGTCCGGGAAGCGTACGGCCTCGCTCCCTCACCGGACGCTGACCGCGATCCGTTGCTCGCTGACACGAGCGCTATCGAGATCTACGAGCGGAAGATCGGAACGGAGTTCGAGAAGGTCTGGGAGGCCCTGTTCAAGGACGAGAACCGGCTGGACGAGTACGAGCAGAAGGCCGACAACAACAAGTCGAACTTCCTGTCTGGCCTGCTCGAACGGGATGAAGACGCTCGCAAGCCGATGCGGAGTCTCCGTGATATCGACGAGCAGATCCTGGTCGGGATCGGTGGAAAAACCAACCAGGTAATCACCGGACTCCACCAATCACGGGGGGACGACGAATGATGACATCGCCACCCCCGGGACGGCGGCCAACGGACGGGCAGCGACGAACCGGACAGATCACCATAACCGCAACACAGGAGGGTATCCACTCATGAGTGCCGGCGACAACGACTACGAACTCCCGCGAGGCCTCTCGCAGGTCCTGCACAACTACACTCCCGGCGAGGTCGTGAACTTCGGCCAGGTCGGCGTCACCACCCAGGTCGATTCCTTCGACAACCCGGAAGAGCTCGAGAACATCGACATGGACCGCGTGGCCACCATCCTGAAAGGCCGAGTATCCCGCTTCCGCAACCGGACAACCAGCGGGAAATGGGAACGCCTCCAGGCCAGCGCCCTCAACGTGTTCAAGCCCCACGGCGTCACCACCGAACTCTTCCCCCTGGTGTTCTACTGCGAGGACCCCGAGTGCCGAAAGGTCCACACCGCCAACAGCCCGGACCATCTTACGTCCGATGGGAACTGCTACGCCTGCGGAACCGACCTCACCCAGCTCACCTTCGTAAACGTCCACACCTGCGGCCATATCGAAGGGCCAGAACCGGACTGGCAGGACCGATGCCCTTCGCACGGCCTCGACGACTACCGGCTGGTCCGCACAAGCGGCGGCCCGGGCACCTGGTACTACCGGTGCCGCAAGTGCGGTGAACGGATGGGCGGATTCTCGACCATCTGCGAGGTCTGCGGCGACCCGATGGACGGCCCACTCCCGGCCAGTTCCAACCGGGTGCAGTACGCCCAGACAGTCGTCATGGTCGACATCCCGTTCCTCGACGAAGATCCCGAAGACGTCCCCGGCGGGGAACCCTGGGCACGAACCCTCGCGGCAGTCCACCTCGGACTGATGGACACCGACGAGGACCACACCCTCGAAAGCTTGGCCACGAACGAGGGGCAGATGGATATGGTCCAAGGACTCCTGGACGACTTCGGCGGTGACAACCGCGAGGAACTCCGCGACCGCCTCAAAGAACTGGGCGTCCCGTTCCGCGGCCGTGGATACGCTGCCGAGGTTACCGACGACATCGTTCCGCCGGACGTCGACAGCGACCAGGCCCAGCCGGAAGGCAGCGAGACGAACCTCGCATGGGCGAACGTCGCCCAGCAACTGTTCACGTTCATCCGGTCCACAGAAGGCTACGAGGGCGATGAAGACGACCGGCAAGACAGCCGTCACCCGGTTCCCGACTCGTTGGACGACTATCTGACCAACCCCGGATTCATCGACCGGCATCCACAAGCGAAGCGGTACCACGACCAGCTGGCAGACAGCCACTTCCGGAACGCGTGGGTCGTCGACCAGTTCCCACTTCTGAACATCCTCTACGGCCGTACACGAGCTTCACCCCGTCCACGGGACACGGATCTCCACGCGTTCGACCACCCGTTCAAGAAGCCGACCATCCCCCTGTTCGGCGACCGGACCCCGAGCGAGGCCATCATCTTCGAGATCGACCGGGCAGCGATCATCAACTGGCTTCTCGCCAACGACCGGATCACCGAGGAAGAGGCACCCGACACCGACAGCGAGGTAGAGCTAAAGAGGTGGTTCATCAATCACATCGAGACCACCGACCTCGAAACCGGGTTCACGAGCATCGAGGACCCGATAACCAGCGACATCTACCGATTGCTCCACACCATCAGCCACACGCTGATGGACGCAGCACCCGAACAGTGCGGCCTCTCGGTCGGAAGCCTGAGCGAGCGAATCCTCCCGGTCGTGCCAGCCACCGTCATCTACGCGGCGTCCACCGAGAGCTTCTCCCTCGGCGCCATGTTCACCCTGTTCAAGACCCGGCTCCACCCGTGGCTCGGCGATGCACGAAGCGTCGCGGAACAGTGCATCCTTGACCCTGCATGCCGCGAGGACCCCGAGAGTGCTGCCTGCGACGCCTGTATCCACGTCAACCTCACCAGCTGTGAAGCGATGAACCGCCACCTGGATCGGCGTCTTCTCACCGGCTCCCGCGACACCGTCGGGTTCTACGACGACGAAATCGACGACAACGTGCCGCAACGGTCGAACGCGGTCGAACAAGCGATCCAGGAGGCCGAGGCAGGCAACACGGCAGACTAACCGGTGATAACCCCTCTCTCATGACAGGTGCAGATCCGCCGCACGAACTCTCTGATGGGACTCCCCTCGTCTCTGACTGGACACCCGTCCGCATCATCGAATCTCCCGAACGGCTCGGCCATATCAGGGACGCACTCGCAACTTACGGGGACGATGGCACCCAACTCCCGCCCTCATCGTCGCCGGACGACGGAAGCAGCGACCCGACGGTGGTCGAAATCGACTTATCCGGATTAAACGAACGCTTGGAGCAGCACACATCGGCTGACCGCCTGCTCTCCGCCCAGGAGTTCACGACATTGGTAACATCGCTGATCGATGGCGACGCCGCTGTCGAATACGATACCGGAGCAAGCAGCTATGCCCGCTACACGTTCGCCGTCGACCTCCACCTCGCACAGTCCTACTTCGACCAGTGGATAGCCGCAGCCACGAACAAGGCCGTCGACGCAGCCCGGCAGCCGGAGCCTACCGAATCGTCGCTGGTCGCGACGCTCCCTCCAGACGCTGATCCGGTCGCTCGCCAAGCCGTTGATCGGACCGACCTGCAACTCCAGACACTGCTGAACCGTGCGGACGATATCGCCCGTATCGCCGCTCCATACTTCGACCCTGACGAACGGGTATTCGAGGCCATCGTCGCACTGCCCGAACGAGGCGTCGAGACCCGTGTCCTGACGCGGGAAGTACGACCGGCACACGGAGACCCTGATACACGGGCCGCTATCGACCGGCTACGTGAGAACATGTCCGCCTCGGCACGAGACCTGTTTGAGGTCCGTGACCTGTACGAGAAGGGTCCCGGCGGCCAGGAAGAAGCGATCCACGCCAAGGCCGTGATCGTCGACGGGAGTCGATGCTACCTCGGCTCCGCTAACCTCATCCAGACCGCGCTTACCTCGAACTTCGAGCTGGGCGTCCTCATGGAAGGACCCGCGGTAGAAGACGTCGTGAAGGTTTTCGACGCCATGTTCCGGCGTGCTGTCCCCGTATGAAACAGGGGGTACAATCGAATTGCTACATCTGGACAAGCGCTCTGGACTGCAGGATTACGAGCTCTCGTTGTATCTGTTCTGGATCTAGTGTCTCGTCGTTTCGAATAGGAGTGTCCGAGAGTTCACCATCAAGGATCCGTTCCGTCAATTCGTAACCCTTCTCAGTGGCATCTACGCAGTCTTCGTATGCTTCATGGTTAAAGTGTGCAATCGCGAGGAGGCTATACGCATTGGACAAATTGATCCACTGTTGAGTTTCTTCGAAGATATCGATAGACTCACATGAATTTTCCACGGACCGATCATAATTTCCGAGGATATTGTGAGCATCGCCGATCGAGAAGAAAATCTCACCAAAAGTAAACGATCCTTGATCCCGTGCGTGCTGTAAGCGTTCAAGTCCTTCCTCAACTCTGCCGCTTCCTACAAGCGCTGCTCCAAGTGAATGTAAAAATACTGGATTTTCTGGTTCTTCATTAACAGCTCTTTGTAAATACTGCTCTGCGCGCTTGGGTTCGCAGATCTTGTTTAGAAAATTTCCGCAGTTATAATTTAACACTGGGTGGTCCGGTTTCGCGTCTGCCGCTTTTGTGACCCATTCTAACGCACGATCTCTTCGCCCGATTTCTGCATAGAAGACAGCAGCACAAGTCTGTACAGCTGGATCATCGGGCGCCAGTTTAATTGCTTCCTCAACGTGCTTCTCCAACTCAGAGTGGTCGATTTCCGGGTGTAGACGGCTGTACTTGAATGCACGAGTGTGGATTCGAGCCATTCCCTCGTCTTCTATATCAAGACTGGTCGGTTCCCACCCATGCAGATGGTCGGTCAGGTTGACAATCACAGATTTCGGAACCCTCGGAATACTCTCTAATTGGGCTTGATGCGTGACGAGTCGCTTTTTTATGCCATCGGAATATTCTAATTCACGATATTCGACCCAGTGTCTCTGGATCAACATCGATAGTGCTCTTTCGAATTCAATGAAGGACGCGTCGAATGCACCCCGGAAGACTTCTCTAACAAGATCCTCGATAGTTGGCAGATAGAGACGGTCGAAGACTTTGAGGGTTCGAAGAAGACTTACCATCTTTGGAGACTCTTCAAAGAGGACCTGATAGTCGTCTTTCCATGCTGTGCTGATATCCTTTGGCAGGAGTTCTTCAAAATCCGTCTCCGCGTCTACACTACCGGAGCCGAACTGTTGAGCGATGGTGACAGTGTACAAAGGAGTCGGATCAATCGCCAGTACCGCCCGGGTCAGAGCCTCAATAGTGGACGGTGAGGAATCTCTATCCAACGCCTCCAGAGTAGATTGTAGAATTGCTTTGACAGACTCTGGATCAAGCGACTTGAGACGAGTTTTCTCGAACTCACCCCATACTGGATCGTCATTTAACCGCTTTATGTGAGGTAACGAGTCAACTCTCTTTGAACGTACTCCACACAGGGCAATAAGACGGCTATCGCTTTGCATCTCCGTTTGGAGACGCTTAACAAGTCGACGAAATGGATGGATGTTTCTCGGTCCTTCAAGACGATGTACGTCGTCACAAACCAATAACACGGTGCCATCAAGCCCTTTGATTAAGATGTCCTCAATGTCGTCAACTCTGAACGAGTCCTCTAAGTTTACCAAATAGTCCACTGCGGCCCGCTCGCAGACTTCGCTAATCAAATACGCGAGTGTCCGTGACTTGCCCGCACCTTTCTTCCCGACAACAATCCGACTCGTCTCATATTCTACGTCCACCAATGAGGGAAGCTGGACAAATTCGGCGGACGGCTCTGGGACTCCAATCAGTGTAGCGCTATCTGCCTCTGTCACCGTGTCAGGCTCTTCTTGAATGGTGAAGTGTTCGTTCTGGTGTCGCCGCTCTGTCGCCTCAACCCCTCGTGAAATCTTAGTTACGCGCTTCAGAATCTCCACATCAAGTTCTAACTCGACCTCCTCTGTCAGCCCTGCTTGATCAATGCTTTGGACGAATGCTCGGAAACCGGTATCCAACGAGTATTCCACGGCGTCTTCAATAGCGGAGCGGTCCAACTGATACTCCTTTCCTCCGGGTGAGACGGACTTCAGAATGGCATCCACAAGGGCTTCGCGGATTTTTTCCTCATTCGATGCCATCACGAGCTGTTCGTAGACGTCGTCGTAGTCCTCGTCAAGTTCTCGATGTACCGCCTGGAGATCTACGTCAGCACCTTCCCCGATGGTGCTCTCAAGGTTCGTCTTCAGGGTCTGAAGATATGCTGAACCGATATCTTCCACAACCTCTGGACGTCGGACGACTTTGCGTTTGTTCTCTTCGGCTCTCCCAGTGAGCTCGTCGTACAGCGCGTTAGCAATCAGGCCGGTGACCACCGGCTCCAACCCAATCATGCCAATCGGTAATTCAAAACATACTATCTTTCAGACCCTGATAAAGCTCCTGTTCGGAATCAGACGATTGCTGGCGATGCCAAAGAGGGGGTATTTCAACACCATCTAAGAGCAGCAGTCATTATGCGAGCTAGGGCAGTCCACATAACGACCTTTATTCCCTCAGACTAAGAATTGATGAGTGGTGAACGTCTCTTTCCCGTCGAACCTTCGACATACTCTTCTTAGCGACGGTAGACATATTCCACCCGTCCAGAAACAACCGAAGTCCACAGTATCTGTGCGAGGTGATTCCGTGACACCTGAATACGGAGAAGACAGGGAGGAACCGCTTATCCTCCACTGCTTCGCCGACTACGGCGTCGAAAGCGAAGCCTTGGCCTGCTACGGAAATGTCGTTCGTGTCGGTATCGACGCAATGGACACCAACGAGAGCATCCCGATCAAAGCAGATGCCTACGACGTCCCGATTGCTGACGACGTAACGTTCAACCTCGGCGTATTCCACCCGATCTGCAAACGATGGGCGGAACTGACGAGCCTCTCGGGCAACCCCGACGACCACCCAAATCAGATCCCGCAAGCCCGTGAAATCGCCCAGCAGTACTGTGACCACTACGTCATCGAGAACAAACCAAACGCGCCGTTGAAAGACCCAGTCTACCTTGACGGGAAGATGTTCGGCCTCCCAATCGACTATGAACGGGCGTTCGAGACATCGTTCCCCGTAACCCAGCCGCCACGACAAAAGCGGTTCAGCCACGGCGGTACCAAAGTAGAGACCTCACCGTATTTCTTCTCCGAGCGATCCCGCCGCTGGTGGGGTTCCGTGAAAGGATACCGCGAACGCCGATACCCCAAAGAGCACCTGGCGAAGAACTCCATCCCGGCGCCGTACATCCACCACATCTGCCGTGACTGGCTCAGAGTGTACGAGGCCGCGAACGGCGAAACAGTGGATCGACCGGACTACTCCAATTACGATGAACGGATGGAGAGCAGACGCCGTGCAGAGGACAACGAATCCATATACAAGTACGTGGACGGTGATCCGCAGATGGACCGTACGCTTGACTCGTTCGCGGACGGCGAGGCAGATTCCGAGAACAAGGAGGAATCCGAGGACGACGACTGACCGATGGCGTATTTTGGGCTGAACCAGCATAAGGATTCGCAGGGATATAGCGACGTGATAGGCGAGGTCTACAACTATCGGAGCAACGTCCCCGGGCACAGGAAACTGTCCGCAGACGACTGGTTCGTGTACTACTGGCCGGGTGAGTACGTCCTATTCGGGGCCGTCGTCATCGGCGACATAGAAACCAATGACCTCGCCGGCGGTCAGGACGGCGGGAATCTGACCGGCTATAATGCACACATCGACACGTACGTCGCGTTCGATCCGCCTGTGCAGGTACGAGAGATCAAGGACAAGATTTCGTTCTTACGGGACCGTGATGGACTTCGCGGCGTCCCGCAGAACAGTATTTACGAGATCAGCCGTGACGATTTCACCGCCATCCTCCGGGCCGCTGATGAGACTAGTCTTCTACAGAATCCATAGCCGGCAGCACAATCCCTCCAACTTTTCCCCTCTCTACATACTCCCACAAATCTCCCCTCGGACACCACATTCTTCAGGAGGAGTTTGTGCCAGAGTGGCCACGTACTCCCGATACGCTTATGAACCCCGGCTAAGAAGAGGGGTCCGAGGAAGTACGTGTGAAACTCGTGATCGACGTTCCAGACCCCCTCGTCAGCCAGATCAAGGACACTGTCGAGAACGGCGGATACGAAAACGCCCAGGAGTTTGTGAACACGGCGATTGAAAACCAGCTGGAACTGGAGGAGTACGGGGACGACGAGTTCAAGACACTTGACGAAGCCATCAAGGAGTTGGACGATTCGGAGCCCGAACCGGAGGAACCGGAGGAAAACGGAGACCCGGACGACCTCCTTACGGACGGTCTTGGCCGGCAAGAGTACGATGCTGTCTCAACCGTGCCACCTCCCGACCAGGACCGGTTAGCAGACGGGCCGCTATGGGGGCAGTACAACCGTGTGTTCCCTGCGAAGATCGTAGTCCGCCGCTTAGCGAACATGGTCCGGGAGCAGAACGAGAACAGTAGCCCGTCGGGGAACGGCCTACGATGGATCGAACTGGACCATTTCCAGGATGACGCGGCGCAGCTCGCTCGCAATTACGGGCTGACGATCAAAGAGTTCGACCAGAAGAAGTCGCGCGGCAGGGGTGAAAAGATCGCGTCAGGCCTGCCTACCGGCGATGACGCAGATAAGTCCAAGGACCGGTTCGAGACCCACTTCATCGGATACTCGGATCGGAATAACAAGCTCACCGGAGCACCGCCGAACCTGCTCTTTGTCGATATCAGCGACGAGGACGTGTCCCGGATCGGGATTACCGAGGCCGGACTCGAATTCGCCGAGCTGTACAACCCGTTGCTGGATGACGGGCCTGACGCTGACGAGTCACTGTCACCGGACGAGAGAGAGTTCTACATAGACCACACTCGGGACAACCTTCCTGCCGAATACGAGGCGATGGTGACGACGGCCGAGGCCATCAGCGAAGGAAATAACCGTCCTACCTCGCTCAGCGAACATGTCTCGGAACTGAACGAAGAATGGAGTCAGTCACAAGCGGATACGATGCGGTCCGGACTGGTTAGCAGAATGTACGAACTAGGGTTAATCAACCGCGAACGAGTCGGCCAGCGTGGTATCGCCTACAATCTTACTGAGACAGGAGAATCCCTGCTCAACGACACCGAGGTGACCTTCGAATGACGAACGGATGGGGGTTCTCCAGAGCCAACCGCCGCGGCGAATGGTCGGGTGGAGACCCAACGAAATACGCGTTGGACAAGGAGATAAGCATCTTCACCCGTGAGGTCCTGCAGAACGCGAACGACCAGGGACCCGAAGACGACGGTCCCGTTGAGGTCACCTTCCGGCTTACACCTCTCTCCGGCGACGACCTGAATCAGTTCAAGGAGGCCATCGACTGGGACACACTCCACGGCCACCTCGAAACGGTGGCTGATATGGACAAGGGCGGCGGATATCGGCGGTATTTGAACCGTATCGAGGAGGAAGACGACCTACTGCTGCTGACCGTGGAAGACCGGAACACTACCGGTCTCATCGGCTCAGACGACGACGAGAGTTCTAATTTCCGGGCGCTCGTCCGCGACGTCCTCTTCAGCAGCAAGCCGGACGACGGCACCTCGGGAGGCAGCTACGGCCTGGGTAAGGCTGTCCTCTGGGCGTTCTCCGGCGTCTCCACGGTCATATTCAACTCGCAACTGGCCGAGGATCCGGAAGAGTACGAGTCACCGCGGCTGATCGGCCGTACCCGGCTGCCCACTCACCGCTCCGAAGACGGAGATACCATCTATCAAGGCCCCGGATGGTTCGGCCACTTCGACTCCGACGACGACGAAATTCCCCGGTCCATCTGGAACGGCGAGGCCGAGGACCTGGCAGAGGCCCTCCACATCGATCGGCCCGACGCAAGTGGTACCAGCGCTACGGTCGTTGGATTCCGCGATCCGACCGCCGAGGAACAACCGAGCGTGGACGACCTCGCGGACGACATCATCGAAGCCTCGGTCAAGTACTTCTGGCCGGCCATCCACTTCGGCGATCTCGAGGTCTCTGTGGAAACCCCTGACGGTGTCCGCGAAGCCGACATCGACGAGGTCCCCGCAGTCCACCCGTTCGTCAAATGTGTCGACGAACGGTTCGATGCCGACGACGACCTGGACGACCCCGGTGACGTCGCAAAGAAGGAAGTCCCGGTGGAGATGCCGGACGAGTACGACGGCAGGCCCACTGAGGATGGCTCGGTATCCCTGAGTGTCCGATTGGCTGGCCCGGACGACGACGAGGAACTCGTGAACAAGGTCGCGTTCTTCCGCGGCGCTGGAATGGTCGTACGGTACTGGGACCGGGATCGGGTTGTACTCGGTGACCGGGACTTCTACGCTGCTCTCGTCTGCGGCCGTGCCCGTGCATGGGGTAATGGCGAACCTACCGAAGCCGACGAGGATATCGAGAAGTTCCTCAGGGCAGCGGAACCGCCGGAGCACGATAAGTGGACATCAACCGAGAACCTGAAAGACGGGTACATGCTCGGTGGGCCTACAACGGTGGACGGCCTGCACGACGACGTCACCGAAAGCCTCCGGAAACTGGTACAGCAGAGCAGAAGCCGCGGCAAGCTAGGACCGAAACGGCTCGCGAAACGGTTCCCCATCGGCCACGGCAGCAGTCGCCGCAGCGACTCACCGACAATGGGACGCGTCATCGACGGAGACACGACCGTCGGGTTCGACAACGATACCGACCGGTGGGAGTTCTCCGGCTACCTGGAGCCGACGGTTGACGACCACCGTAGCTGGTCGGCCACTGTCTCGCTTCGCCGGATGGCCGAGGACGGTCCGACCGAGGACTTCATCCCCGTGGTCTCGATCCAACCCGACGACCTGTCCGTCACACATGGCACCTCGGACGGAAAGGGCAGCCTGGAGGCCGACGAAACCGTTGACGGCATCCGGTTCGAGGGATACTCGGAAACCGATCCTCGCGAGGGCGAGACACGGCTCGAGGTTGAAGGCACGGTTCAGCTTGGAGGTGACGACTGATGTCGACGGAAGAGATAGAAACCCGGACCCAGCGACTTCGCACAACCGCCCTCCCGCACCCGTACCGCGAAACCGGGTTGGAGTTCACGGTAACGGACTGCACGCTGGACAACGACCGCGAGGTCGATATCCGGTCGAGCAGCCGCTTGATCCAACTTACCAGCCTGACCGAGTGGGACCAAGCGACGGTCAAGGGAACCATCGACGTCTCCGAGGACCTCGTCAACTACGTTTTCCCGGACGACGAGCAGGATGACCCGCCCGGCAACCTGTTCGTCGCTATCCGATGCCAGCAGACCATCCTCCGCGACCGTGAGGTCGTCAAAGAGGACTCTGTCCCACCCGACGAGTACCCCTTCGAGTTCGATCTGAACCGCGCGATGATCCGTGGAGGCGTCGAACTCCAGCCATATCTCGTCCGGGCAGACGACCGGAGTGAGGTCGACGGCCGGTACGCTACCGACATTGGTGCTCGTCTCGCCAGCGGCGACGAGTGGGTGCTGGAGATCGACGACACCGACCTGCCGGATGGCCTGCTACGGCCGCACATCGAGAACTTCAGCGAGATGAACGAATTGCCGTCCGGCGACCACCTGCACTACCTCGATATGAGCGACGCCGAACGACCCACGCTCTACCTGAACGGCGACCACAGCGCCATCATCAACGTGATGGAGAGCAGAGGGTCGACAGGGCCAGACGCCCGGATGCGAGACGCGATCTACGACCTAGTAGAGGCCTCGGTATGGCCGCAGCTGATCATCCGGACAGCGACCGACATCAACCAGGACGGCGAAACCCGGTACGACTGGCAGGACGACGTCCTCGACCTGTACCACGACAAACTGTACGACGGCGCCGACGTAGAGGAGGCGGCGATGAACCTGCGAGAGGACGTGAACGACGAGGATCAGCTGGTGACGCTGATGCAGCACATCGACGACGCCGTCCAACAGAAGACCGAACCACCAGAACAACTGATCAACCTTCTCGAGGAGGGATTGAAATGACGCAACTCAAACGCCTCGACCAGTCCGGCCACGTCCACATCAGCGAGGAATTCCTGCGCGGAGACGAGGACCTGACGGTCGACGACCTTTCACCGTACATCGAACCCGTCAACGCAACCGGCGATCTGGAAGAACTCCGCCGAGTGCTTGATTACGTGATGAACAACTTCGACGAGCACGACCCGATGATCGACAGCGCTGCCGGTCCTAACGTCCACCAACTCGTCGACATCACCCGTCGGCAAGCAGGCGATCCCGGCGTTTGGCACTACCTGACCGTCGTCGAGTTCCCCGATTTCGTCCGGTACCGGTGGCCGTACACCACCGAGACAGCGATGCGTGAAAAGTTCCTCAAGGCCGGGACGGACATCTACTCCAACGCACTGCACCGGCTATGGTGGATATCCGAACTCACCTACGATATGGACGGTGACGGGGAACGGGACTACTCGCTTACGGAGGACGTCCTCGCCAATCAGACCCTGGCCAACAAGATCTTCGACCGGTGGTTCGCCCGGCACAAGCCTGCGGCCGTCGCGTGCGCTGAGGTGCTGCTGGAGGCGGAGGCCAGTTCGACCGTCATCGAACAGACAACGCTCCGGTTCCGCGAAACTCTGAGCAAGGTCCAGCTCGAAGGGATGTCCGAAGACGAGATCCGCACCCTCATCGAAGACATCCTGTCGGAAGTCGAGGACGATCTGAGCTAGAATGCGTCCATTCCCCGGTGAAAACCGACTAGAAAGGGGATTATAATGAGTATAACAAAATCTGTCGTACTGGACGATTCCGACAACTTGAGCCGTACCGAACTGGCGGAAACAGCCGAACGCTACGCCTGTGAAGTCCAGGAAACGTATCAGAACAGTCCGATTGCCGACGTTGAGCTGGCCCGGGTGGACTGGAAGGTCTCACCCCAGCTTTGCCGTGCAGGCGCGTACTGCGAAACGCTACTGGATGACCCGCCGGAGCACACCATCGTCCTCTCCTATCCCGGTTACCGGTCCTGGGGATGGGACCGGGTGAAAGGCATCATCCGCCACGAACTCGTCCATGTCGTCATCAACGAAGAGTACGAGGACGGCGTGACCGCGCACGGTCCCGAGTTCCAGGACGTCGCCGAATCGGTGGACGCACCGATCCGTGGTGAAGACCCCGTCCCGTATCGATACCAGCTGTATTGCAGCTATTGTGGCGCGATGATCGACGGGCTGTACAAGGCATCTGACCGGACGCAGAATCCCGAGGAGTACCAGTCACCGTGCTGCGAGAGCTCGCTCACGGTCGAAACCAATTCCGACTGGCCCGGATACGCCACCGAGTGAAACTCGGGATTTTTCAGTCGTTCAGCGTATCCCCTGCATCGATTTCGTCAAGCAGCCGGGACACACGGCCGGCCTCCGGCCGGTTCTGAATGTACTCCTCGTAGGCCTCGCGGGACGATTTGAGCAAGTTCTCGTACAGCTGAACCCGAGCGTTGTCCACGTCCAGCGATTTGTTCGGGTGACGGACCGGTTCCTCGGTTTCCTCGTCTACCGGCTGGGTACCGACGACGAACACGACCTCCACCGGTTCGTCCGCCCGGCCGCTCCTGCTGAGCAGTGAACTGATCGTATCCCGGTACTGTTCGGCGTGCTCCTCGAGCTCGGACTGGGTAGGCTTGTAGTCTGGCCGCTTGAGGTCGATAATGACGTGCTTCCCGGCGGTGCGGATGTGTTTCAAATCCAGCCGGCCGGCTGCCTCGTCCTCTTCTTCGGTGAAGTCGATCCGAACCCAGTCCTCCATCAGATCGGTGCCCGCGGTACGTTCCCACGACGGATCCAATAGCCACGGATGCTCGCCGATATGTTCCTGCAGCACTGTCTCCAGGGTGTTGTCCTCCAGTTTCTGCTGCAGTTTCTCGATCACGCGAAGACGCTGAGTTACGGTCTGGTGGAATCGGGTGGATTCGATATCCTCCAGGTCTTCCAAGATACGGGCCACCTTCCCGGCGTCCTCGGTCGAGGCGGAGTCCAGTTGCTCCAGGTTCTGCTTGTACTTCAGGTTCTCAAACGCGAGGACGCCGTACTTGAACAGTTCCTTCCGATCGTTCTCGTCGTTGACCGCCATCTGGTTGATCTTCCCGAACAGCTTCTTTGCCTGCTCCCGGTTATCCGGTGACAGGCTTTCGTACCACATATCGATTACACCGATCTGCCTCGCTTCTTCCGAACCCTGCTCATTACGGAGGTGCCCCCACCGGTTCGCGATGTGGTTGAGTTCGCCGCGGATGAATTCGAGCAGTTCCTGGTACCGGGGATCGTCCTTGACCATGTCCTCCCGGTTCGAGGTAGCGATGTCCTCCTCGTCGTCGTAGTCCAGGAAGTCGGCGTGGATCTCGCCCACGAGGTACTTCGTGACCATCCGGCTATCGTTGAAATCCTCCATCAGATCGGCCTTCGCCATCTTCCCGCGGACCATCAACGAGATTTTGTTCAGGTCATCCGTCTCCGAGCCAGTGCCGGGGATATCCTCAACGAGGTCACGCGGCTTCTCAACCGTCCCGATCCAACCCTCCACCTCGTACCCACTCTCGGTGGTTGAGGACCGGTGTTCGTGTTCCTCAAGCTTCGCGTCGCGACAGTAGTCGACGTACCTGTCATCACCGAATGTCCAGAGAAATTGGATTTTGTGGAAGTAGTCGCGGTCGGTGATATCGATAGGTTCGCCATTCACCCGGACGGTGAAATCGTACTCCGACCCGAGAATACTGAACCGTCGGGCCAGACGCTTCCGCAGGGCGCTTTCTGCTGTGTGAACCCGTTTCTTCAGGTTCTTGAGAACGATTTTGGTCCCTTGATTGTGGTCGTCGGGGAAGTCATCGATCTGGGTCGGCACGTAGCTCTGAGGCTGCATCGCATCGTTCCCCGGTTCTTCTTCCCCGATGGCCTCCTTGATCTCGTCGACAATCATCCGGAAGGCGTGCTGCTCCCCGTCCTTCGTCGTGTACACCTCTACGGTCTCGGCGATGGAGAACAGGGAGAGCTTCCCGATGCCCTTCCGTCCCATAACCGGCCGGTTGTGCTCCGGTGTTCGGTTCGGCCGGTCCTCGTCCTCCCGCCGCCGGTATCCGACGCGGAGATACCGATTGTTCACGTCGTACAGGTCCATGCCGTGGCCGTCGTCAACGATCTCGATGCGTTCCTCCTCGGGATAGATCGAGACGTCAACGTTCTCGGCGTCGGCGTCCCATGCGTTCGCAACAGCCTCTGAGAGAACGGCGGGTACGTTACTGTAGAGGTTCAGCCCCAGATGATTCAGTACGTTGAGGCTGAGCGACATCTCGTACGGCGTTTCCTCCTCGGTCTTGGGTTTCGATTCTGTCTGTGACATTGATATTGTTGAGGTGTTGATTTATGCTTTCACCGACCACTTCGGCAATCCGAACGGGTACTGCGTTGCCGACGAACCGCCCGATCTGCTTGAATGATATCTCGTCTGTTTCTTCCTCGACGAAGGAATAGTCTTTGGGAAACGTCTGCAGCATTGCTCCCTCGCGGAGGGAGATCGCGCGGTCCTGCTCCGGGTGGCCGAAACGGCCGCTACCGTAGCCGTAGAACTGCGTGGTGATGGTGGGTGCGGTGCCTTTCCATTCCATGCGGCCGTACACGCTGTCGTACGAACTGCCGCTGTCTTTCTTGTGGCAGTCCAGAATCAGTTCCTCATCCCAGTCCCGCCATGTCCCGCCGGGCGTAGATTGCCGGATTCGTTCCAGGTTGATTTCGGATAAGGTCTGCGTCCGGTGCAGCGGATCTTCGTCATCGGCCTCGCCTGCTTCTATCGGATTCAGCTTGCCGTTCCCGATCGTCTCCTCAACGGTGACGTGGCCGTTGTACCCGGTATGCGTCGGATCAATCAGGCTGATGTCGCTGTGCTTGGAGGCAAGCACCAGGAGCCGCCGCCGGGATTGGGGGACGCCGTATTTCTCGCAGTCCACCTTGTTGATGGAGATGTCGTATCCGGCTTTGAACAGGGTGTCTATGAAGTCGGAGTACACCCGGTGATTGCGGATCTCCTGCACGTTCTCCATTGCCACGATGTCCGGTTCGATATCCTGTACCAGGCGACCGAATTCCGTGAGTAACGCCCAGTCATCCATCTCCGAGCTATCCACGCCATTGTTGTAGTTCGAAAACGGCTGGCAGGGCGCGCAGCCTGCGAGGATTTTGAAGCTGCCGTCCGGGAACAGGTCGGCAACATCCTCGCTGGACATCTCGGAGACGTCAGCCTCTACGAACTTTGCATCGTTGTTTTCCTCGTAGGGATACCGGCAGTCGGGGTCGACGTCAATTCCGGCAGCAACAGGGATTCCAGCCCTCTCAAACCCGTGAGTCAACCCTCCGACGCCGCAGAACAAATCAACGCCGGCAATATCCATGTGGCAAACGTGAACTAGATTTATAATAAAACGTTTGGTGACGCTGTCTGACGCCCGTCTTGCATCAATCCGGTAATCACAGCGGCCCGTACCCGTGGAATAGACCCTGGGCTGCGAACATTCATGTTACCGGCAAAGCAAGACGGAAGTAACGATGTACAACGACGAATGGGAGCCGGTTATGACCGCCGATTCGATGGAGGAGAAGGTCCGGGAGTTCGATCGGCTGGCGCAGAAACGGGCAGACGAACAGAGAAGGATATCGACGACGTCGTGCACAACCTGACCCACAATTCGTACCTGTTGAAGCACACGACCAGCGACGTCCTTAACGAACTGCAGGAGTTGGACGACGCCTACCCAGACGCGTTCTACAAGGGAGCAGCCAACGAGCACCTGATGGAGTATGCGGAGCAGGACGTGAATTTCGAGTTCTGGTACGACTACCTGTACATGTTCCTCGCTGCCGGTCTGGAGTGGGCTGTGCTTGAGGAGGTCAAGGAACCAGCGGCGAACGTGGATTCCTAACCGGTCTTGTTCGCCTGGTAGTAGTGGCAGGAATCGGTGAAGAAGCACTTGTCGCAGTCTGGGACCTTCGGATGGCAGACCATGGCGGCGAAGTCCAAAATCGCGAGATTGAACCTGCGAGCATCCTCCGCTGGGAGGACGGCGGCAGCGAATGACCATGTATCCTCATCACGGTAGTCGAAATCTTTGTCGAAGATTCGGTTGTAAACTCGGACCACGTTCGCGTCGACAATCGGTTGAGGCTCGTCATATGCGAAGCACAGAGTTGCGTTCGCTGCGTACCGGCCGACGTATGGAAGCTCCAATAGGTCCTGGAACTCGCTGGGTACACCGGAGTCTCGAAGTTCTTGGCCAATCTTGATCAGGGCGTCACTCCGCTGGTTCTGGAATCCGAGCGAATAGATGATGTCCCCCAGACGCTCCCGGTCCGCCTCCGCGAGATCGTTTAGTGAGGGATAGGTTGCGAGAAGTTCGATATAGATGGGTGCCACCTTCTCAGCAGCTGTCTTCTGGAGAAGGATCTCTGCGACCAGGACCTCGTACGGGTCGGTCGTGTCCCGCCAAGGGAATGACCGCAGGTTGTCCTCCGCCCAGTTAAGCAGGTCTGTGCGGAAGTGTTCGACCCTTTGCCGGTGCTTCACTGCTGGTTTGTTGGTGGCTGGAGTAAATGAAAGGTTCTCTATCAGGTGCCTCGGAACGTCAAATACCGCATTCGAACCTTCAGATGTGTTTCCGGAAGTAGGTGATTTCCGAGAACAAG
This sequence comes from Halobaculum magnesiiphilum, assembly GCF_019823105.1. Lineage (NCBI taxonomy): Archaea > Methanobacteriati > Methanobacteriota > Halobacteria > Halobacteriales > Haloferacaceae > Halobaculum > Halobaculum magnesiiphilum. The sequence goes on along the minus strand of NZ_CP081960.1, from coordinate 388,012 downwards.
AATCAACTGACAGCGTCCGGTCGAAAAACAGCTCTCAGTAGCCATATAACATCTTCCTGGAAACGACCCGGTCACGCTTTTATGACTTGCCCGAAAATCAGTCTTTCAGAAACAGATGATCCGCGATGCTCGCGTTCTCCGGGCCGGGTTCGTCCCTCGGGAAGTTGAGCATCGCGACGCCGAAGTCAACCACCTCTCTAGCGTCCTCGAGCCCATCACGAAGGAGAACCAGCCGACACAGCTATCGTCACCGGACCCAGCGGGACGGGGAAGACGTGCATCTCGAAATTCGTCACGGAACGACTTCGGGAAGAAGTCCTCGACGTCGAGGCCATCTACGTCAACTGCTGGCGCAACTACACCCGGTTCCGTACGCTCTACCAGATCCTCGACGACCTCGGCGCGACCATTGACATCCACCGGCAGTCGACACCACACGATGAACTCGTCGACCGCCTCCAGCAACACGACGGCCCGCGAACGGTCATCATCCTTGACGAGGTCGATCAGCTCGAGGACCCCAGCGTCATCTACGACCTCCACAGCCTCCCTCAGTTCGCGATCATCTGCATCGCGAACAAGGAAGAGGAGCTGTTCAGCCGTGTCGACGACCGCCTCGTGAGCCGCCTGCGCTCCAGCGAACACGTCCGGATGGACAAGTACCACGACGAGCAGCTGTACGACATTCTGAGTGCGCGGGCGAAGTGGGGGCTCGACGAGGACGCCATCACCGACGACCAGCTCTACCGGGTCGCTGACGCGGCCGCCGCCAACGCCCGCATTGCAATCGGCATTCTCCGAACGGCCGCTGGCAAGGCCGACCGTGAGAACCACGAGCGCATCACCGACGACATTCTCCTTGACGCCGCCGAGGATGCTCGGGCCCAAATCAAGCAGAAAAGCCTCGATTCACTCACGCCGCACCAGCGGGTCGTCTACGACATCGTGCGCGAGCACGGCCCGCTCGGCCCGAGCGAGATTCGCGAGCGCTATACGGAGGAGGTCAGTGATCCGCGTACCAAGCGAACCGTTCGTGCGTATCTGTCGAAGATGACTCAATACAATCTCCTCGAAGCAAACGGATCCAGCCGGGATCGGGAATACACAGCCATCGACAACCCGTCTCCCACGCTCGCTGAGTAGCTGGCTAGAGGGAACAACACAAGGAATAAATGTACTGTAGTCCAGATGAAGAGTATCCGAAAACAAATCAACAGGAGGTCCACATATGGTCATTAATATCAACGCAGTCGCTTTCTCGCCTGTATCAAACGAGATTGAATCTGGAGACGAAGATGATTGGGTGGTGAGTACTCGGACAGTCGACATTGATGACCGAGTTATGGGAATCTTCGTCGGTTATGTAACTCGTGTGATCAACAAAGAGGACAATGGCAAAGTAACGGTTGGGCATTTTTCTAACGGTACTGCTGGAGATAGCGATGCGGGAGACCAAACTCAGGAACGTTTAGATAGAATTCTGGATCTGGATTTGGATGACGAGGATAGCTCTGATTATACTGAGTTCGAGGATTTATCCGAATCTCTGAAGAACAGACTAATCACTCACATGGACGGTCGTACATCCAGAGGGTATCTGTTTACAATCCAGGCCGTGAACGATGGTGAGCCGTTTGTTGGCATTCTCAAGCTGGATGTCGTGGATAGTGAGGAACGACCGATACTGGATCGAGACACCAGGCAGTTAGAATATGAGGAGATTGAGAACGCATTTCCTCCTACAGATGACCTTCAGAAAGGCTGTACATACCCTATATTTGATCCCCTCAACGACGACAATGTGTTCAATTTAGATGGAGACGTGAAGTTCCTTCAGGAAGACTCTGATTCTGAATACTTCGAGGAATTTATGGGCTGCGTAACGAGCAGCGGGAGTCGGGAGCAAAGTCAGACCATCCTGAACGGACTATCTGGAATCAAGCAGGAACAAGACGGTACTGTGCTCGGTCCTGATGAGGTACAGGATGCCAGAACCACCATCCAAGGCACGGATGGCGTAGCGGACGGTGGTACTGTCCACGAAGCAGCGGAACAAGCACTTGGCGAAGACTACGACGAGGATGAAGTGGATGAAATGCTCTACGAGGAAGGTGAGACCGAAGTTCAGATTGATCCAAACAATACCACGAAGTACGTCGTGTACGATATCGACGGAATAAAAATCAAGGCAAAGATGTCTGATGCGGATGGAGACAAAATAGATATACAGCGACCTGAACACGAAGACGGAGAGTACGTCGTTACCATCCGTGGGGACGAACTCGACCAAGACTTCCAAGGATAGAGTCGTGGGATTCAATGCTCGAATTAGATTTAGCTATCTCGACGTTCTTGGAAGAGTGGGACGAATTTTCGACAGAACAGAATAGCAGATATTCTATAGATTCGACTCAAATTGAAGAAGACCAGATACCTGAGCTAATTGAGGATGTTGAGACACTGTCAGAGTCGTTCAATCCTGGTTCTTTCGAGATAGACGTTGATGCTGGAGAAGATCGATACGATGTGGACTGGGATCCGAATCTTGGCGTTATCCAGTCAGATCCCATTTCTGGTGACGGATATGATATCAGCGACTTGTACGACGATGACGAGGCAACTGAGAATGCCATTCGAAGTCTGTCAAATGACCGTCTTCGCAGTGTAAGCGATCTAATAGATACATTAGAGGTTCTGATTCCTCGGGAAGATATAGAACTCAGTGTTGACTTTGGAATCGAAAAGCAAGGAATCGTGCGGGAGCTGGAGGAGGAGTATAACTTCGAAGACCTGAGCCTGCAGTTCTACTTCTCATTCGATTTTTTCGAGAGACGTATCTCGAACGTGTCTTTTGAGAACTTCAGAGAAAAATATCTTGATGACGGAGATAGGCTGGCTTTCGTGATTCATGAGTTCGACTCAATGATGAGCAGTGACGACTTTGCTGTTACAGGATCGGGTTCGGTAGACCAGCTATCGGAGTGGGTAACGAGTCGTCGAAGTACTTGGGAGGATATCGTTACTTCTGTCGCAACACAATCACTCATCGAGAACGTGTCGTCGGTGTATCTTCCACCCTCCTTCTTCAAATTCGGCTCGGATCCTGCCACGAGTGAGGAAGAACGGGTTGTAGCTCTATTCGAAAGCCATGCTATCTTGTTCTCGATCCTCTCCATCACCAGTAGTGCCCAGCAGGATGATGGTATGTGGGAGCTTCAGATTAGCGGGAAGCAATTAATTCAGGGTCGTATCCAAGCCTCTTCAGATGAGATTCTGGTTCGTGATGCTGACCAATCAGAGACAACGTTCCAGATAGAAGACTTGGATATTGAGGACTTTCACTCCCTATTCGAATGGACGTATATCAAAGGAAACGAGCCAGAGACACGGCTACCGATAGTCAGAAACGTCACCACTCTGTTCGCTCAGGATCTGTCGAACGTGATTGGGAATATGAGCGAGATTCATGGCTCTATTAAATCGAATTACAAGTACTACGTTGAGCAGACCACGGACGACTTCTTTGAGTTTCGTCAAGAGTTGATCGACAGTGCTTTCGAGACCAACAGTAGATTCTCTGACCTCCGCTCTCAGTTGATCAACAGCTTGTCGAGAGACATCTTCAGGACTATCGCATTCATACTCGTAATCGGAGCAACAGTATATTACAGGCTTCCAGAGTCGGTCGATTCGAATACCGTCTTCACGATTCTCCTCTCGTTAATATTCATATACGGCTTGGTGGTCCTTCGGAGAATAAGGGGAATTCACCACCAGTTGGATATGCTGGTTGAGGATAGAAGCTCCGCAGTGAACTTCTATGGCAAGTTCTTCAACGAGAACGAGAAAGAAGAATACCAGCTGAAGGCTGACGTGGACGATATTCGATTTCAGTGGTTCTTCGACTGCATAGAGTGGACTCGTGGTAAGTTCGAGTTCGAATATACTATCGCATACGACCTGTTCGTTTACTACCTACTGGTAGGGGTGATACTGGTTGGAACTGTATTGGGGTTAGTCGACATTCACGTAGGCGACCTCGCAGGTTGGTTCCCACCGTAGCAGAATTCTTCCTTGCACGAGTCGGAATCGAGAGTACTCGCTCGTAGATTCGGCAGCGGCGTCGCCTATGCAGTGACCGTGATGCCGCCACCGATCAGGAACTGAACTCTCCGAGCCCCGATTGCTCGTGGTCCAGCGGCTCGATGACCTGGGGATCGTCGTTGCCGGGGTTGTTAACTCGCGTCGAGATCTCGTAAGCGTCTAGATCGTCCTTCGGATACGGCTGACACAGTTCCTTGCGGGTGTCCGGATCTGCGGCGAGCCAGTCGGATTCGGCGTCCCTCGGGATGACGACCGGCATCCGGTCGTGGATTGAGTTCATCAGGTCGTTCGGCTCCGTCGTGAGAATCGTGACGCACGAGATCGCCTCGTCCTCGCCCGCCCTGACGTCCCAGAGCCCGGCCATCGCGAACGCGGGGTCGTCCTCGCGGTGAATCCGGTAGGGATGTTTCGAGCCGCCGTTCGGCGATTTCCACTCGTAGAATCCCGACGAGAGGGCCAAACAGGGACGGGATTCCCACGCCTCTTGGAAGACGCGTTTCTCGGCGGCGGTCTCGGAGCGGGCGTTGATGATGCCCTCCTCGGGCTCATCCGCCCAGAACGGAATCAGCCCCCAGTGGGAGGCGTCGATCTCATCTGGAGCCTCGTTCGTGACGATGTGGAGGTTGTCGCCAGGCCCGATATTGTATCGGGGTGTGTACCCGCCGTCCGCGACGACCTCGGCATCGAAGCGGGCCTCGAGGTCTGCTTGGTCGATGAAGAGCGAGTTCCGGCCACACATACCAGAGAGTTCGGAGGGAGGCATCTTCAACGTGGTCGCACAGGAACTTCGTGGAACCAACGTACTTAACCAACATACGCTCCCTCATCCATAGAGTGTTGGTTAACGGAGGCAGTACTAGACAAGTCTGATTCTGGAAACTTCACAGAACCGGACGCACGATCCCAAAATTCGGCGACTAACTCACCCACACCGTAACTCAGCAGCTCAGCCAGGCCTTCGAGTTGATCCGGGGGAGAATACACCCGGAATTCGATGGGCGACGACAGAGTATAAATACTCATCTTCCGTTCTGGTGACCATGTCCAGACAGGTCTCGGATTATTTGTCTGAAATAAACGACCATATCTTTCTTCCCGGCCTCCAGCGGGAGTTTGTCTGGAATCCCAGGCAGATTGAAGAACTGTTCGATTCCTTGATTCGAGACTATCCAATCGGAGCCATAACTGAATGGAGAGTTCGAGCGGCCAATATCAGCGACTACAACTCGTATAATTTCCTGCGGATGTACGTTGCCGATGACTATCGGCCACCGGATCCTGTTTTGGCGGAATACGACCTCTACAATCAAGAGGTTGAAGACAAAGAACCGGAGATTCTGATTATAGACGGCCAGCAGCGCTTGAACTCGCTCTATATCGGTGTCGAGGGGGGAATTATAGTATATAATGGCGGACGGGGGAAGCCCAGTGATCAGCTCCAGTACTGGGAAGGCCAGCGGCTGTGTGTTGACCTATTCGGTCACCCAGAGTACGATCGCGACGATACAGCAGGCGACTACGGATTTGAATTCAAATCGACAGGGAAGTTTGGAGGAACGGACGAGACCGGCTATACCATGACCGGCGACACGCGACACCTGTGGATGCCGGTCGGGGAGTTATGGAACGGAGGCAACGACGGGGGCTCCGGGAACTCCACGGTACTTGAGGGAAGAGCACTTAGCGAAGTCGTCGATGAATACGTGGACACCGCCGAATTGAGGGCGGACAACGAAACCCGCTACCAGCTGCGCAGTATTTCGATGGCCGTCGCGAGAGACATTACGAGCAACGTTCTACAGGACGATCTCGAAACTGACAATACGAATAAGGATAGATCCGAAATCCCCGAGATATTCACAAGGCTGAACATGGAAGGCTCTGATCCGAAGCCCTACCAGCTCCTCCTCTCAAAGCTAATGAGTTATTGGCCGTACGCAGAAGAGGAGGACGAGCGGATCAATCCTAGGGAGGTCATCCAAGATTGGATTGACGAATTTAAACAGAAGTTCCCTGAGTATGAGCAAGAAATTGACCGGAAGCTGTTCCTCCGATATACAGCATACTTAGTCGGAACGGACCTCCTCCGCAGCAATCTTAGCAGTATCGACGAAGAAAGGATGGACGAGATGCGCGAGCGATGGCTGTATAATGAGCCCGTTGTCGCCGGACGGCGATTCGAGTGGTTTCGGACATCGCTCGAGAAGGCTTTCCAGACAGTAATCGAGAGCGGGATTCGGAGCTCGGTTATGAACACGATGCCCATCTTCGCGCTACTTGGCGTGTTCTATTACCAGAATCCGGATGCTGAGGTCTCCGACGCGAACCGCGAGAGTGTTTTCCAGTTCGTCGCAAGAGCCCTCTTGCTGAACAAGTACTACCAGGTTCTGACCTACGGCAAGTGCCGCAACTGGATGCGATACCTTCGCGAGTGGGAACCAGAACCCAACGAACCCATCGTTTTCCCAGGCGAGGAGCTATTTGAATCGGAGAACATCAGCCCATCTGCTGAAGATATCCGTCGAGTCATAGCCAACGCTCGTTACGAGAGCAGCCCAGGAGAGCCTGTATTCACCGACACAGATGTCACGGCAGTACTCGGCCTCATTGAGGAATCATATACACAATCGACGCCCACCAGTATTGGCGACTACTCGGTTGACCACATCTACCCGAAAAGCAGGGCAGAATCCGTATCTGAATCTATTGGCGAGACTGTTGATCTTAATCGAATCGGGAATCTACAGCTGTTGCCACACGAGATGAACGAAGAGATCAAAAGCGACCAGTGGCCCCACGACTGGTTGGACGACCTCGGCAACGCCGAGGCTGAGCGTATCCAACGTGTCAATCAGTATCCCGATATCGAGCCGACCCCGGAGAACGCACAGGCGTTTATTCAGGCTCGCGAAGAACAGATTACCGATTACTTGATAGACAAATACGTGAAGTAAAGAGAGAACTGCAAGTCGCAGTTTCCTTAGAGTTCTCACAGAAATCAAACTGAGACACCGGCCTACTGAGCTCCTTACGTATTAACCAACAGACAGAGGGCACATGCATCCAATTGTTGGTTAACGGAGGAGGCACCTCATATCGGAATTGTTCTCGGAAGTGTTCATCCTAACACGAAAAAACACGCAAACAGCGACACCACTCGTTGTATTCTGATCGATTCCCTGAAACGCGGAAGCGACACGCCGCGGCTTATCGGGAATGTGGACCTCTAGTCGAGTATGGGAGAACACTCAACGTCGAACCGATTGGCGGTGGACCAGCCGACACGGGGAGCCGACCGCAATCGGTCCCTCGCTGACCAGGCCGATCCGGCTACGGACGAGATGCTGCTGCAGTCACTCGGCGACGGCATCACGCTGCTCGACGTCGAGGGAGGCCGCGGCGTCCCGATCCTGCAGTCGCTCGTGCTCGACCACCTCCTCCTGCACGACGGGCCCGCCTTCTGGGTCGACGCAAACGGCCACGCGACGACGACGTCACTCCCCCAGGCCCAGTCAACGGTTACTCAACCGAATTCACGTCGCCCGCGGATTCACCGCCTACCAGCACTACGGCGCCGTCTGTGATCTCCCGACGGCAGTGAACAAGTCGATCCAGATGTCCACCACCGACGCCGGGGCGGCCGGTCGTGGGGCAACAAGTCGTGACGAGGACACGTCGCCCCACACACCCGCCCTCATCGTCGCGCCGGCCGTCGACGCCCAGTACCGCACCGACGATACCCTCGGCGAAACCCACGCGAGAACCCTTCAGGCTCGAACTCTCGCCCGGTTGGCGACCTACGCCGAGGGGTATGACATCCCCGTACTCGTACGCGAAACGAACGAAACGAATTCACCGAGTCAGTTGCGACGGTCGCCGACCACCACCTGGAGTGCGAGCAGACGCGGATGGGCCCACGGGTCGTCGGTGAGGACTTCGAGACGCTCATCTATCCCGTCGACGACGGCGCGTACTACCAGACGACGTTCGCGTACTGGCGGCAGCTGCTCGCGGCACGCGCCACGCAGGTCGGCGTGGAACAGACGACGCCGGCGCCGTCGACGCCGACTCCGGAGGGCGTCGGGACGGGCGTCACAGCTGACGGTGAGACGGTGTCGGCTACCGCGGATCCCTTGCTCGAAGCGTGGACGGGGAGCGGTACAGGAGGCCGATAGCGATGGGGCGTACGAACCCAACCTACCGTGATGCACTGCGGGCCATCGAGGAGCGCTGGGCAGAGTTCCGGCGGGCACTGCGGCGTCACGATCAGCCGCTGTTCGACCGGTTGTTCGAGTACGCCCGCGAGCACGCCGACGCAAGCGGGCTGTTGAACCACCAGAACCCGCTGCTGCCGGCGCTACTCAGCATCGATCTCGAACAGGAGGTCCGCCTCGACGACCACGAGGAACGCCTCCAGGAACTGGAACAGACGATCGAGCAGGGAAATTCGGACTCAGTGAGTGAGTCCACTACGGAGAGTAGATCGCGTGAGTAACGCTGATGCCTTCTAGAATCCGTGCCGGGGATCGCTAGAGAGCTGTCCACTCAAATAACTACCGTGCATTACCCAACATCAGGATACATCGCGTAGGGCGTTGGGTAATCCGTTTGCTGTTAGTGGAGCTCACCATAGCGACTCAATGCGCTGCTCAATCGCCTCGAACGCTGTCGAATAGACATCGAGTGGGTGGAGCGAATGGAGGTCAAGATCTGAGATTTCAGCCCCCGTAGGTGGTTCGTGAAAGTGGAGACGGTCGTTGTGTGCGTTTGGATGTCGATCCCAGCGACATTCCCAGAGACTGTCGTCGTTTCGGTTTTCGAAATAATGGATTGAGAAATCACCAGTCGTGAACCACCGGACATCAACACGGGCAGCGGCCACCACATCAGGGTACCGTCCAGCGTCGAGCAGTGCCCGCAGCAACCGTGGTTCGTGCGAGTCTGGTTCGAACCGTGTCTCAGCAACGAGAGGATCCGACATCAACTGTCGCTCAAGAAGGCGGAGGGTCTGTCGATCAGGCGGGCCAGTCGAGCCAGCCGCCGAATTCTCGGGAGGCGGACTCATCTTACGCAGGGATCAGGTGGCCATCGTTCTGTGAGAGTTGACGGGCAAGCTCGTACAGTCGGAGATCTCGAATCACTCCCTGCCACTCACTCACTGCGTCCATTCGGTCGTGGATTGTTTCGTGATCCCCATCATCGAACACAGAAACGGTAGCCGGATCGGTGGTCCCAAACTGTGACTCGTAGTCCGCGCGTCGCTCTTCGAGCGCTTCGACGCGGTCGATGATCTCCTCGATAGAGAGGTCAGCGGCGATCTGACTCGCCTCTTGCCATTCGAGATAGCCGTCGTTTCGTTCGTATGTTGCTGGGCGACCCTCGTGATCGGCGCGAGCAATGCCCATCTCCGTGAGGCGATCAAGGTGCTTTTTCGCCGCGTTCGGAGAGCAATCTGCGAGCTCAGCGACCTCTGTGTATGCTGTCGGTGAGCTGAGCCCGAGCACCACGTCGTAGACGCGACCAAATGTGTCCGTTCCCTCCTGCCATCGTGGCTGCTCACGCGCTGAGTCAGGAGTTGGATCAAACTCGCTCATACTGGTACGTACGGACCAACAATCAATATATCTTTGTGTTACTCATATATCTGTGAGTCGCGATAGATGGACGCTTCCCTGAAATTCGGAAGCGACACGCCACTGGATATCTAACAGACAGCCTAGTCCCGTATAAAATGCCGTTCAGCATCGACTTTATAGACGACGGTCGTGTCCTGGAGTGGGAGGCAACCGCCAACGACGCCGTCGCGACCGAGATGGTTACGCAACGCCCCACTTTCGACGGGACGAGGAGGCTGTTCTCGCGGTCGACGTCGCCCACATCGGCCGCGTCACCCCACTTGCCCGGCAAGCGCGCCAGCTGTCGGACTATCCAGTCGGGGATCTCGCCTGTTTCAACTTCGACTTCTGGCGAGAGTTCCGGTATTGTCTGGAGACCGGCATCGATCCGACGCCGGCGAGCGAGCTGTCGACGCTCCGGCTCAGCGTCCCGGTGACCGAAACGAGCAACGACGTCTATGAAGATATCGTAATATTGCTGTTGACGGCTGCGACAGTAGCAATCGGTCTGATTGAATTGTTCTGGTCAGGGTGAAATTGGAATGTGCGTTCCAACCTATCCGGAGATTCTTTAGAATATAAAACCATTCCAGAAGACGTTTGTCCGAATCTGGAACCAGGCAGCCAACTGAGGCACGCTAACAGGTGCCTCCCACCTTCCGGAATTGTCCGGAACTCTCCGCACCGGATACATCCTGGTTACACTCCCACCACCAGGTGTGCCACCACCGGTACCGAACTCCCCACTCAAAAAAGCGCGACCGACTCAGATCGTCGCAGTCACGATCATGTTCGCCGGCCCTTGCGGACTCGTATCCACCACGATCGCGTCGCCAGCTGCCAACGTCCGCAGCACCTCGGTCGGGATCGATGCGCAATCTAACGTCGCCTCAACGACCCAGACTTCGCGAGCGCCGACACCAGGAGCGAACACGTCGACGGCGACGACCGACTGATTCAACGCGAGCGTGTCGGCGAGTCGATCGGCCTGCCGGCGCTGCTCAACGCGGCAGGTACTCATCGGTCTGCAAGAACTGCGTGCTCGGTCTCGCACCGCGAGCAGATCCGGGCATCGCCCTCCCCGCGGAGCATCGAGGAGCCGCAGCCCGAGCAGGTGACGCCGTAGACGCGAGCACTCACGCTGACCACCTCGCTGGCGTTGGGATGTGGTTGTCGTCGATACCGTTTTCACCGCTGAAAGTCGTATCTGACATCGGTTAGTTCTCTCCTGAGAACAACCATCGCCCGCGTGTTGCAGCACGCGGGTACCTACGCCGTCAAGGCACCAATCTGGGATGGAAGTTCTCGTTGCGAAGTTGTTTCGGGACACCCATAAGTTCTTTGTCCCGGAACAACCAATTGAGCATGTATGAGTACCGTAGAAACAACTAGTTCGGACAATACCAGCGTAGAAGAATTGTTTCGGAGACTCGACTGTCCAGTGATGACTACCTCAGATCTCATGGACGAATTCGAGATCTCTCAGCAAGCGAGCTACAAGCGACTGAACCGCCTATACCAGCAAGGCGTAGTGAAGAAACGGAAAGTAGGTGCCAACGCAGTCGTTTGGTGGTTTGTAGACGATTAGTTTCCGAGAGGAGGCAATTCACTTCGACCCGTATCAGTGATCCACCATACTCGGGCGCTCGCACCGACCTTTCTGCTTCGTACGAATCCATTCTCTTCCAGCGAGGAAAGCCGGTTGTAGGCTCCCTGCTGGGACATATCCAGAGCCTCCGCAAGTTCACTCGACGTAACTACAGGGTCTGGGGCCGAAGCTATCATTCGAAGCACTTCTTGATCGGGAACGTCAGGCTTCGGACCCGGCATTTGCTACTGATTCCTCACACGTTTGCAAAAAGAAGGGTGAATTTGTAGCCCTGTTCCGGAACTAGAATAGTGCCGGAACAACTATAAGTAGAGGCTATCTTGAAATCCACATGCGACGCTCCGCGGGTTACACATCGCCCACAGTTTGTGGCGATCCGGTGCTAGGTCCACCGAACCGCCGCGTGGGGTCGCAACCTGACAGGAGCCGTAAACTCGGCTCCCTTCAGCGACATGAGCACAACACGCCCCACCCGGCTTCAACGTGCCGGACACGACGACGACTCGCCTGCACACTACCTCATCGGCGCGCGCCGCGCCGCCCGAGCCCACCACCCCGACCCGAACGCCCCGGACACGCCGATCTGCCGCGCCGAGCTCCAGCACACCAACACCGATTGGACACCCGTCGATCTCACTGCGTACGACGGCCCCATCTGTCAGTGGTGCACACCCGACCCCCACACGTACGACAGCCTCTACATCCAGCTTCGCCACGCCAGCCCTGACGCACTGAACACGGAGGCGGTCCAATGAATCGCCTCACCACCCACCGCCCCGAGTGCCGCTACTGCGGTGGCCACGTCTCCGAACAGTTCGCGCGCGTCTTCGGCGATGAAGTCGATCGCGTCCACCGCTGTCAGGCCTGCGACTCGATGTCTCGCCTCTCACGAGGCAGCGCCGCCGGCAAGCACGTCCCCTCTCGAATCGACCCCGAAGACGGTCAAGGCCGTCATCACAGTACCCGTACTCCCGCCACTGGAGGTATCGTATCGTGAGCGCCCACGCCACCATACCGATCCCAGATGGCGGCACCATCACCCACCCCACGTGGACGGAACTCACCGCCTTTGAGGGCAATGTCCTCTACGTAATCGCCCGACTCGAACGCGACGGCTCACTTACGTATGGCCTCGCCATCCGCGATGTCCTCGAAAGCTACTACACCAAGCCGATCAACCACGGTCGACTCTACCCGACGCTCGACGATCTCGCTGAGCAGGGTCTCATCACGAAGACGAGCGTCGACGATCGCACGAACGAATACGAACTCACTGACACGGGCTACGAGCTTCTCCGCCGTCGCCGCGACGAACTCACTGCCGTGCTCACGGAGGAGGACGAATGAACAACCCACACGACGATGACACCGAGGACATCGCCTGGACCGATCTCACCGCAATCGAGCGCACGACGCTGTATCTCATCGCCCGGCTCGAACGCGACCGGCGCGAAATTACCGAGGAATCGTTCACGCGAGGGATCAGACACGTCATTCCCGAGACAGACCCTGACCTCGATCCCTACAATGAGGCGCTCAAGGACCTCACCGAGAAGGGACTGCTCGCCAACTTCGATGGGAAGTACGTCGTCAGCGATGCTGGCCAACACCTTCTCCAAATCGAGTACGCTCGCATCGGGAGTGTCCTCGATCCAGCGATTCACGACGTCGGTGAGTCGTTCCCGAGTTGCCCCAATTGCGGGGATCCAGTCACGTCACTGTCGGTTGCCGGCCCAGGCTGCGTCCGGGCAGGCCCGTGTGGCTGTCAACTCCCTGGGCCACTCGATGCGGATCCACTGACTGATCGCCTCGGGAAAGCGCTCCAACTAACCGCAGACGCCGACGCCAGGTATCACATCCGCCAAGCGATGCAACTCGCGTTCGCACGCAGCCACCGCTACACCGAATGACCACGCCCACTGCACCCTATGCGATCGTTCCACTCACCGTCGAGGATCTGTGTGAGGGGTACATCCTCACGTGGGATGGGCGTAACGACCCAGTCACCGTCGTCGAATGTCATGAGAGTATGGCGATCGTCGAGACGCCAACCTGCGACCGCATCCGACTCACCAACAGCCCTGATGGCCTCATGCCCCCCGACGAAGACACTCCACTCGAATCGATGACGATCATCGGAACCCGCCGCTGGCAAGAGGCAGATGAGCTCTGGGAGTACCTCACAGACACCTACGAGTTCCCAACTGAGTTCTCCGCTGTCTCCTGTGCGGCCGACCTCGACATGACCGTCGAGGAGATGAACCATCGCATCAGTGATATGCTCGCTGAACCCCGGTCGTCACTGCTTCTAGTCCGCGAAACCTATGATCGCTGGACCGCGTATCAGGTCGGCTTTGGAATGCCTTCCACCCAGGACCTTGTGACCGTCCTCGAGTCCCAGACGCCGGTCGACAATGCAGACGCCAAGGACGACACGATCGTCTGCACGCTCCCTGCAGACACGACTGCGGTTCCGAAGGCCCTCGTCGACATTGCGTATGATGCTCGATGGGCGATTGCGCGCTTCGACCCCGGAGACGGTGAGGGCCCAGCGGAGTGCATACTGACGCCACAGCGGGGTGACCCAGAGTAGGCGCGCCACACCACCGCGTCCGCCGTTCCGCCCGCACATAAACGCCATACACCGACACCATGAGTGACAACGCTGATCAGATCGACGCCGACGCACAGCCGACGACTGAGGACCTCGCCGAACTTGTCCGCGAGCAACGGGACGTGATCGCCGAGCAACGCGACACAATCGACAAGCAGCAACAGCTTCTCGATGAACTCACTGACCGCGTCGACGATCTCGAAGACCGCGTGACCGACACAGCGGAGCTCGACGAGCGGGTCAGTAGTCTCGAACGGACGGTCGACATCAAACACGACCGCCACCTCTCATGGTTGGACGAACTAATCGTCGGCGACGAGAGTGGCTACCTCACCGATGAGCAAGAGGCGTTCCTCGACGACCATGGCTCGCTCATCGAGTGTCTCCACGCACAGTCCACCAGTGAGGAGACCACGACACCCGATGAGTCCCAGCGTCACGAGACGACCCGCCTCCGTCGGATCGTTGAGTCCGTCGCCGATACGGTCGGTATCGACACTGACGATGCACTTGGCGGTGCAGATGAAGACCGCCTGACGCGCCTACTCAAGTACGGGCCAAGCGACATCACCGATCGCGTGTACGCAGTCCACCATCGCTGTCGTGACCTTCTCAGTCATCTCGGCAAGTGGGGCACGAGTGCAAACGACGCCTATGGCCGGCGTATCACGATCACAGCAGCGACGGTGAAGGAGAAACTCGGGTTGAAACGTGACGAGCAACTCACCTCGACGGAGGTGCGACGCGTGTTCGAGAAGGTCGCCTCCCTCGCGAGTGATTCGCCGCGGAAAGTCGTGGCCGATACGGGTGGAAAGGGACGCAATCGACTCGTCGTGTATCTGACTGACGAGGAGGCCCGCAGCGCTGGCTGACACCTGGTGGAAGCCCCACACGTAGTCTCCTCTGTCAGCTTGGCCCGCTGACGCGGATATAGTCGGCCACACTACTGACTCAACACACCCGCCGGTGCGGTTACTCGCCCTCGTCGCCCCACTATCGTGGGACGACTACTTGTGGGTGTACTTCGCGAGCGACGGATCGCGGCGACGATCGAAGCAGGTGGTCACGAAATGTGGCCCACACCAGCTGTCAGGGGTAGCACTACTGGTTTTTCCCCTTCTTAGATCAACCGACCTTCCTCTCAGTTATCTACGTCAACGAACGTTAACGGCAAGTTCTCTGAGTGGTGCATAGCTCATTCCCAGGTAATCGCATTCCACGGCAGAGCATACTGTATTTGTCTCTCTTTCGATAAGAAAGTCCTAACTTCAGTCACTTTTAAATACCATTGTTGAAATCGATAATTATGCACGACGTCAGTATTTCTTTATTATTTGCATCAGTTGTTCTCCAATTCGAATACGCTTGTGGGTGGCTATTTCCATGGCTTTACGCAATTGGGACTAATGGAGCTATACATCTACCCATAATATTAATTACAAGCCCTATATTGTACAGATTACTGCAAAGAAAAGTCAAAGATGCAGATTGGAATATTAGACTGTGGACTGTATTTAAGTTGACCATCCCTTTTTCAGGTATGTTTTCATTATTATTTATATTTATATTTTTAATCACTCATTTGTTCATATCACCCTCCTGTCGTGGATCGTATTGGTTCTTTCATCTTTGATAGCGAGAGAAACAGAATTTTATATGCAGTATCGCGCATCCTTTAGATAGAAATTCTTAATGAAGATTCCGTTTCTCAACACCGGCGGCTACCAGTCTCTGGAGATTAGCAGGGAACTCTTTCGTACACTGCAAAATCGGCTCAACCACCAGCAGAACATTTTGGTACAGACACGTCCGTACAAGGAAGGTCCTGGCCAAGAATATGGGACAGAAGTAATTAAGACGTTCCTCAGAGGCGGCGTCTCTCAAAGCCGCCTATTGAACCTTCTTGGTCGGCAAGAAGTTCCGGGCCCGTTTTCATTTGAAATCTGGTTCGACGAAGGCCACGTGAAGTTCGTTTGGGGGCTTCCCAATGACCACTGGTACAATCAACACCGTGAGATGCTCTCGGCGAACTACCCTAAAATAAATATTGAGCGCGCGAGCAAGGGATTCCCATCGTTTGCGCCGGGTGATTATGTGAGCGGTGGCTACCTAACGCTTGACCGGAATATCTACCACCCAATTAAGGGGATTGGTGAGGAGGCACACGGCCGATTCCCCCAAGGGAAGGCAGCTTACCGGAATATCACCTCCGCATTGATCGGACGGAGTGGGACATCAGCCATCGCTCAAATCGTGTTCACACCGGCTGAAGATTGGCGGAGTCGTCGACTCGGGTGGCGGAATGCGCAAAAAGTCTCTCGGCATCTCAAACAGGGGAACTTCGTCCACAGTTGGTGGAGCCCACATATCGATGACCCGACCGAGAAAGAACTCCGGACGGCCGAAGCCATCGACAACATGGAAAACGAGCGGGCGTTCTACGTAAACGTCCGCTACTTCGTGTTTGGTGAATCGGAGAAGTTCGTCACAGAATCCGCCGCGCAGATTGGGAACGCCTACGTCAGCACGTACCATAACCCCGATTACGACCAACAGTTCCGCGATGTCGCCTCTCGCGGTCGTTCACTGAAATCGTTGCTGAAGAAAGGCGTCGGACGGGAGTGGGACCCAGAGCCGGGCCGACCAAAAGACGACGCACCCAACTTCCCGCTCACGCCACCGGAGATCGCCGGTCTTGCCCACCTGCCGAACGACGAGGTGGGCACGCCCAACATCCAGTTCACCCGCCGTGGACTCGGTGCGCGAGCGCCTGGTGTCGCTCCGCGGAAGGTGAAAGCAATCGACTCGCTTCCGTTCGAGGAGTACGACGTCGGGCCCACGTCGCCGAAAGGGGCGCTGTCTGCCACCCCGACGGAATTACCCTCCGGCAACCCGACCGAGCCGGCTTCCGACGACGCGAAACCCCTCGAGGGTGAGGTCGACGAATCTCTCCCCGACCCCGAAGAATGGGGGGAGGACGGCGCCAGCAAGCACGTGTACGGTGACGCCTCCTTCCAAGGGAAGGTCGAAGAGCCGGCGAATCAATTCGATGGGCCGCAGCGCGAAGCGTTCCTGAAGCTGTACGATAGGTACACTTCTGAAGACCTGACTGTCGAAGACCTCCGAGCCGAGGCGAGTTCGGACGAGCAGGCGGTGTTCTTCAGCAAGATGCTGGAAGCACAGCAGGAGTACGAGCGTCGGAACGACCCCGACGGCCCGTACCAGGGGCCCGCCGACAACCTCCCGGCGCCGGCGCGGGAGATGGAGCAAACTTCGATCACGCCCGTCAGCGTCGAACGCGAGTGGTGTTTCGATCCACACACCAAGGAAGACCGCGCCTACGAGGTGAAGGTCCACGATGAAGACGGCGAGGTCTACATGGGCAAGGACGTCAAGCAGGAGCTGTTCGACATCCACGAGGACCACCCCGACTCGCCCATCTGGCTTGGGTATCTGAAGGACAACCGCGTCGGCTTCCACGAGATCGGCATCGAGAAAGACTCGTGGTTCCGCCACCTGACGATGTTCGGCATGACGGGGATGGGGAAGTCCACAGCCCAGAAGAACATCCTCAACCAGATCGCACGGAAGGGCTACGGATTCTGTTACATCGACCCGAAGGGCGACACCGTCGACGAACTGATCAACGAGCTGCCCGAGCATCGGATGGACGATATCGTGTGGATCGAGCCGGCATCCGAGGACTTCGACCAAGTGGTCGGGATCAACTTCCTCGAGGCGTCGAAGGAGCCTGGGACGGTCGCGTACAACAAGGAGGTCTCTTCGATCGTCGACGACCTCACGGCCATCCTGAAGGGCGGTGACTACTGGGGGCCGAAGATGGAGGGGATCACCACCAACATCGCCCGTGCGATGATCCGCTCGCCAAAGCCGTTCACCCTCACGGACATGTACCATGTCATCATGTCCAAGCCGTCTCGCCGGGCGTTCGCCGACATGATCGCCCGCGAGGGCCAGCGGCTGATGGAGCGTGAGGACCTCGACGAGGACAACAAGGAGGCGATGTTGAACATCCACTCCTACACCGAGAAGATCGCCCAGATGGACGACGAAGAGGTCGACGCCGTCGTTCGTCGTATCCAGTCGTGGGTCGAGGATCCGCTCGCCCGCGGGATCGTTGCCCACCGCGAGGGGACGGTCAACATCACTGAGGCCGTCGAGGACGGGAAGATCATCCTCGTCAAGATCCCCATCGACTCGGACGACCTGAAGCGCGTCGTCTCCACCGCGGTGATGCGGCGGGTGTGGTCGGCGATTCAGGCCCGGCGCGAGGAAGAGAAGCTCCGGGAGCCATTCTTCACGTTCATCGACGAGTTCGACTGGGTCGAAAGCGAGGAGATGGACGTCGAGGCCATGCTGTCGAAGGCGCGGTCGAAGAAGATGGGTGTCGGGTTGGCCAACCAGAACCCCGGACAAATCAGCGACAGCACGCAAGACCAGATGTTCGCAAACAGCCGGTCGATGGCGACGTTCGGGATCGGCCTCCCGAAGGACGCTCGCCTGCTTGCAGAGCGATTCGGTGAAGAGGTCGACCACGTCGATATCGAGGAGATCCCGCGCTACGTGATGTTCACGCGCGTACTCCTACAGGACGACCACGAGGAGTACCTCTCCCCACCAATGCCAGTGAACACGTTCGCCGATTACCCACCCGTCCGCACACGTGACGAATCCAAAGACCGCATCCGTGAGTCTCTGGATACACACGGCGTCCCTCCCCTAGAATCGAACATCAACGAGACGGCGATGTTGATCCACAACTTGGGGAACGACGAGGCCACCCAGAGACAGTTCCTCCAGTCCATCCGCGAGGTACAGTTAGAACGAAACCGGGAGGCAGTCGCACTCGGTCGCGTTACCGAGGTATTCGAGGAACGAACTGGTCGAGACATCCAAGACTATCCGAACGGGCTTGCGGTCGACACGGCTCACTTCAACCGCTATGTAGTTGCTGAAGACAGTGGCCACACTGACGGCACCGACGACGTCGCCGTCGACGCCAGAGAATTAGTCGAAGGGGAGGCACCGCCCGGGAGCCTCACAGTCCGCGAGTTAACTGGAGAAGAAAACGACGAGAATCACCTGATCGCCAACACAGACGGCGCTGTCTCACTTACTGACGAGGGGTTAGCGTTCATCCTCGCAGCTGACGAAGGCTCCTTTGAGACGACCGACACCCACAGGGAGCTGTTGGCCCACGGGTTCGACTGGTTCAGCCGTGCGGGCTTTCGTGTCTCCATCCTTGCCCAGCAGCACAAGACCGACATCAGCGACGCCGAGGGAGAACTCCCGGGCGATCTCGACAAGTCGTCGCCGCGTGCGTTGAAGCGCTCCATCGAGGAGATGGAGGAGACGTTCGAGCTCGCGTACTCACTGGGCGACAGCCAAGACATCACGCTTGAAGCAGAGGCGTCGCTGACGAAGCCTGCCGGCCCGCTACACAACCTCCAGCGTGGCGTCAACACGGGCAAGAAGGTGTTCTTCCTTGTCCGCGACGGTCGCGCCAACAACCGATCGCGCGAACACCACGCCGACAGACTCCACGGGTACTTGTCAGACCCACCGCTGGCAAGTCGAACCGAAGTGTATGAAGACGAGAGTGGGAATACGATAGAGAGTACGATCCTCTACAACCGCACCGAGTTCCTTGATCTCTCCGATGAGGACGAGCCTGACAAGTACGCTCTGATAGAGAAGGGCAACTCGAGCCTGTGGGAATGGAACGGGGCGACGTTACGGCTCTTCAACGGGAAGTCGGCTGACGCAACTGAGCGCGGGAGGCTGGATGGCGAAAAATTGGATGATCCATCGACCAACGCCTTTGATCGGTGGTGTCGGTACGACATGTACGAGGATGAGTGGGTGGTCTATCTCAACGGTCGCGAAGAACTCTACGATTCCATCGAAGAGCTCGAAGAGGACTGGCAGCGGGTCCGGAAGCCGTTCCTCCCTGAGCACGAATTCGAGACCGAGCCGACCGAAGACGACTGGGAGATCGTCATCGTCCCGACCGATCATGGACTCATCGAGAAGCCCACCGACGCGATGCCGCGGCTGTACGATGGAGAAGATCACAGGCCGCTCATCGCCGAGGAGTATTGGGACGACACCTTCACGCAGACATACGAGCCGTCGATACTGCGGGGGTTCGGCGGGACGTCGACGAGCGACGACGAGGGAGTAACCAGCGAGCATCAGGGGCTGTACAACACCGTCTCTCGCAAGTTCATCAGCGCCCAGCGGATGCGCGACGAGGACGCGAGCCTCCCGTCGATCGAACGAAACCACACCGCTTCCGTCGATTACGGCGGGAAAGATCCTCTCAGTCGCGTGTTCTGGGAGCAAGTGTGGAAGCGCTACGGCGACGGAATAGACTTCGAACAGCCGATGGACGCGAGTACGCTGAAGAAAGCGATCAAAGGCGCCCAAGCGATGACCAGCAACCGTGACCAAGCGATCGAGGATGCTGTGCTTGCCGGGCAACTGATTCACACCGATATTGGGTTCTTCCTCGCCCCGCCACGTGGGAATCACGTCAAGTTGGTCCTCCGCGGAAACGCCGAGGAGTACATCCAACGGGAGGGATGGGAGGAAATCTGGGACCATATGGGTGCCTTGCCCGGGGAGACCTTACCCGAAATGGGATTCAATGGGGCCGCAGTCAACAATGGGCCATTCACGGGTGTTGACGCTGTGAAGCCGCGCGTACGTGCCGCAGTGAAGGCTTCCATTGACCGTGGCACATTAGAAGTCGTCGAGAACGAGACGCCCGATGGCCGACCGATTACCGAACTTCGGCTCCCCGCCCGCGATCCTCCAGAAGAATGGACTTCGACATGGGCGCACAGTAGAGTGGACCAAGATGAGTATCTGAAAGAGCGACTTCTGTACGGGGTACTGAAAAACGCCCACGGATTGACGCTTGAGGAGGCCAAAGTAGAAATCGAACGGGCGGAAGAGACGAATGTCCTCATCAAGGAAGGAGAATTCTACAGACTAAACGACCCACACGACAACTCAACACCGCAAATCGATTGGGACACCTACTTTGAAGACGAGGACTCGGACGGAGCGGGAAGAGGCAAAGACGACGGAGGTGTCGACGAGGCGCCAGACATCGGTGGGGGTCCCACTGAACCGCCACGTACCGATCAGGGACAAGAGGATTCGCCCACGGAGAGCAATGAAGGGCGAGACGTTGCGGCGGGCAGCGTCAGTGTAAATGAAGTTGAAGTAGATTCACATGGTCGAGAGCTGGAGAAGAGTGGGAGCTCGAGAGAAATCGAGCGAAACGATGCAGAGATTGAAGGAGAGAAGGCCGCAGTAGACACGATCGGTCAAGTTGAGACCACAGACGACGACTTCTCCACCCCTGACGCCGAGACAAACGGTGCAAGGACTGACCCCGAGACTCTCGACTCGCAGGACCCGCCAGCGTCAGACTCCAATGACCAGTCAGACACTGACGCGCCCACTACTGTCGACCTCTCGCGCCACTGGCCCGAAGCAGGGATCATCCCCGACGACGAACCCGAAGGCTGGAAAGACGCCTTCGCGGACGCGACCGACTACTACCACGAACAGCTTGATTCACGGAGCACGGAGAAGGTCCACCACAACCGGCTGCTCGATCATATCGATGCGACCTACCGGACGCCCTGCACGGACGTCGACCGCGAGGCCGTCGACACCGATGCTGACCCGTCGACGATCCCCGAGCACTCCACGTACGTCGCCTCCTGTCCGTTCTGTACGGTCGAGGCGACCTGCCGTGGCTGCGGCCGCGACCGCGCGGTCGCCCGGTTCGACGCGACACCGTGTAGCCACGACGACGACCGGAGCCACAAGCACTCCGTCGTGGAAGGGTCGTGCGACCATTGTGTGATCGATCCGTTCTGCCCCGACTGTGTCGCTATCCACGAGGCGACCCACGACGACCCCGAGTACGTCCCCATCGAGACGCTCGACGAGGACGAGCCCGTGACGATCGTGTGGAACTACCTCAGCACACTAGGCGTCGACAAGGAAGAACTGGAAACGGTGGAGGGTGTGGCTCCCACCGATCCGTCCGTCGAGGTCGAGATCCCGGTCAGGGACGTGCCTGAACTGACGGACGAGGATGGCGAGCCGCTAAGTGTGTCGGACCTGCCGCCCACCGTCCAACCGGGCGTGACCCGGCCCGAGTCGCTCATCCCCGACGACGAAGGAGACGACGCCGGCGAGGACGATGCTGCAAGCGACGGCAGCGAAGACGGCGAAGAAGACGAGGACGAAGACGTCCTCCACCTCCCGGTCGAGTGGGGCCACGACGAGCCGACCGTACTGGTCGAGCACTACCAGTGCTTCAATGACCACCGGCACGAGCCCGCCGACTGTGGGATGTGCCCGTCGGACATCACGACTGCGGAGCCGTTCATGTACCTCCCAGAGAGCGCGGGGGACTACTTCACCGGGCCTCACTGGGAGGACGTCGATGTCGACACGAGCCTCCTTGGAGGGGACGACGCAAACGCCGGCGACGGCGCCGAGGCAGCCGAACAGCCGTTCGGCGGCTACAGCCACCACACGATCAACGGCTCGAACGACGAGCGGAACGCTATCCCAGCGACTATCGGCCGGCGGTGGGACGCAGAGACGGTCGCGGCCGCCCTGGTGGGCTGGGCGCCGGCGAGCAAGCAGGCGGGCCTTGAGGAACTCGCCCCGCACTACACGCCCCAGCAGCTCATCGCGACCGGGCTGTTCCAGATCGACTGGTCGGCCATCAGAGACGCGTTGAACGAGCGCGTCCCCGACGAGGAAGACGAGGTCCTCATCGACGACACCGTCTACTCGCGTGACGTTCGCGAGGCCATCGAGGACATCCACGGGGACGAGGAGCGCGACATCGATCTGTGGGGTGTCGTTCGGGAGCTCGACACCGAGACGCTCCTCCGCTCGCGCTGGCGCGGCCGCTACGTCTTCCCGTACTTCGACGAGAATGGGAATCCGGTTCACGCCTTGTCGCGCGTACAGAAGGGCAAGCCCCACTCGCGGGACCTCAACCCCGACGCGAAGTACCAGAAGATCCCCGGCTACGATGGGATTGCGAGTACCGAGCCCATCTACGGCACCCACACCCTCCGCCGCGGAGTGCCCGTCGTGATCACCGAAGGCATCGCCGACGCGATCGCCGCCCATGCACACGGGATCCCGTGCCTGTCGCCCGTGACGGTGCAGTTCAAGGACCGGAAGGTCGAGCGGCTCTTGGAGATCATCGAGGAGTACGACATCCCAACCGCGTACGTCGTGCAAGACAACGAGCAGGCGTCGTTCACCTACACCGGCGACGGTGCAGACGACTCGGACATCGTCGAGGTGGACGTCGACGAAGACGAGGATCCGTTCGCGACCGACGAGGGGGCGGTGATCAACGCCGAGTTGGACTTCGAGGGTGTTGCCCCCGGGGAGAAAGGGGCGCTCAAGACCGCGAAGACGTTGGACGACAACGGCATCGGCGCGTTCCTCATCGAGATTCCCCGGATCGCTGGCCGGAAAGTTGACCTCGACGACTACCTCTCGCAAGGGCTGTACGAGGTCGCGCCACCGCTGCCACACCTGACGGCGCTGTTGGAGAAGTGGCGCCGCGAGGACGACGACGCGGAGCTGCGTGACTCGGTGGGGTCGTCGGGCCTCCGACGCCTTTCGGCGCGTGCAGGCGCCCTCACGGACGGCCTGTCGGCCGGCGAGACTGAGTTGCTGGACCTGATCGGTGAGCGGCGGGCGTTCACCGACCAGTACGGTCAGCAAGTGACTGCGTTCCTCGAGGAGCACCACACGAGTGAACTGGAGACTGACGGGGACGAGGACGTCACCGTCCGCGGGCTTCCCGAGGAGGAGCCTGCGAAGAGCGACATCCCAGCGCACTTCGAGGAGTTCCCCCACATGGACTACGCCGGCACCGGCCTGGATGAAGACGGGCTCATGGCGATAGTCGAGTGGGACATCGAATACGGCATCCCGCGGGTCCCCATCGGCGAGTACATCGACTTCGCGGAAGCGAAGACGGCGTTCGCGACCGCCGACGGTGCCGGCTGGGAAGCCGTCGTGGAAGACGTCGACCTCGCAGAGTACCGCCCCCCGTCGCTCGCGAAGAGCGGCCTCGGCGCGTACCTCACGCTCGGGCGCCACGTGACGATGCGTGGGACGGGGAGCATCCACCGCGACGTCACGCCCTTCGGGACGGTGGAGTCCGACAGCGACCACGAGAGCGACGCTGAGTCGCTCCGTGTGGAGCCGTTGTTCGAGGGCCACACCATCACCCACCCGACCGCGCACGACGCCTACGACGACCTGCAGCGGTCGGCTACGTACAGCCAGTGGACCGAGCGCACGGAGTCGTTCGCGAGTGACCCACACGAAGACCTGGAGAGCGGAGCCAACGCCGGCTACAACGAGTTCTACGACCAGAACATCGTCGCGCTCACCGGGCTTGACATCCAGGAGCGCGGGCCGAATCCGCTCAGTCACGTCGGCGATTCGGAGAACTACTTCATGCCGCTCGACCGGTTCTTCGCGTACGACCACAAGCGGAAATGTGGGTACAATCCGCTCACCTACATGGCGTGCATGGCCAAGGTCCGACCCCCCTCCGACCCTGCCGGTCCATTCACCGACGAAGAGGAGCTCCACACTTGGGTTCGTATCAAGAAGAACACCGGGATATTAAGCACCGATGCGAAGGTGCCGATGAAGCTGTTCAACGCCGCTGCGATCGAGCTCGGGACGGCCTCGAGTGAGGACATCCAGCCAGTCGAGCACACCCGTAAGGATCGCGACAACTGGACCCGTGAGGAGATCGTCGACCCCGAGAAATGGAACGCGACCGTCGATGCGTTCGAGGAGGAATTCGGTGTTGACTCCGGTATCAGGAAACAGATAGTTGAAGAGGATCTGCTGGTCGACGGGATGACCAAAGAGGAGTCGTTCGAGGCCTTCGCCGAGCATCACATTACTGATGTAAAGCCGGATTGGGACGAGCGAGATACTGACCAAGCCACGGTCAAAACGAAATACGCTTGGGCTGCGTATGAGGAGTTTTGTGAAGTCAATGGTGTTGACCCCCGCCCCCAGGGAGATTGGCCTGAGCTGGTTGAGGAGATCGGCTGTGAGAAGAAGCGGATGACTCTGAATAGAAAACGGAGGCGTCGACTTGTGGGGGCAACTCTCACACCGACAGGCTGGATGATGAAGAAGAGGAGGCTTGGTTCGGACGGGCCACGGGACTAGAATCCCCACCGAAAACTAACAACCTACCAGATATATTAGACTCTGTTCTGCTTCAAATTGGTACTCGTTCAAAGGCTGGTTGTGAGGGCTGGGAATATTGAGCAATCTTGTTCCTTGGAGTACTGCGAGCAATATGGACCAAACCGTGATCAATACACCTACCCGATTTGGCTAATGGGGAACGGTGTGCTCTATGGTAGGTCCCACCATCAAATTAGGAAGCCAGATTCCCAGCTGGGCCCATATATGTGCGGTATTGGAATTGGGAAATAATCTAATTAAGTTCAGGTATTCTATCGACTCATCTATCCGTTCAGCACTCCCAACTCAATTGAGTTATCGGACTGGCCCTCATGGAAGCGACGTTCCTGTTGACCTGAATGAGAAGTTAGGATTTCGAGAGAGTTATTGACACTATCGAATGAGTGCCACGGTTCAATTGATGACGGGATATTCATTATCATACTTCTGAGGGTAAAGGAGGAGCACCCAGGAACCAAAGTCAGTTGGTGAGCCATTCGGTATGGCCTTCGGGGCGTAGAATTTCTTTTTTCTACAAATCCAGCACCCAGTAACTCATGGTGGAGTAATCTATCATATTGGTTGGCAAACGTACAACTACCGGGATGGAGATGAGTTCGAGGTGAGGATACCATTTGGCGTCGCAAAAATGTTGACCGAAGGAGATCGCCTTGGCTCCTAGTAGTTCAGCGAAAAATTTGTGTGGGACATTCTACGGTAGTATGACTTCCACTTACCAGAAATATGATGTAAGGACAACCGGCGGTGAAAGGGCGCGGACAGGGGGAGCGGACAGGGGCGAGCAGTCCGTTAAACCTGAAAATAACCATACGGCACCGGATTAAGGGGTTGTCCGACACCCTGTCCACCGCTAATTTCGGCTCCGGAAATACACTCTCAGTTATTACAATCATCCAATCATCAAAAATCCCTGTACGGCAATGGGTGGACAGGGGTATGAATTTGTCCCGGACAGGGGTGTGGACAGGGCGATCGACCATGGAGTTATTATCCTCGCAATCTATCACGTATTTCCTCCTTATGGCCACTGATACCCTCAAATCTGTACGAATACTTTGTTCAAGAATTTCTTCAGTTGACTCCCCTTTTTTGCAGGGTTTGAGCGCGGGGGAGGGATACATAAAGACCGTATTGAATAACCCCCTATATGACGTTACGGAGTTCGAAAGGCCCTGTCTTCTGTGGCAGACTGCCAGACAGTAGTCGACACCACCAAGCGGGCAGTGGGCCCTCATTGTACCAGTTGCCTTTCATGGCCTCTTCGAGGGCTGGGGGGTTGGTCGAGTGGCGACAGCAGGAGGTCGATCGACGTCGACCGCGAACGAGACCTCGGCCCTGCCGATGGAGATCGTGTGGTCGACGATGACGACTGAGAGGGGGGTGGGTCCAGTGTAAGCGAGAGTCGATCGAGGCTACTCGATGAGTGGACTTCAGGCAGTCGGCCTCGAGGAGAGGGGGGTGGTTCAGCGTCACTGAGATTGAGTCGAACCGCGACAGCGACAGCGTCAGGTGGGGGCTGGATCCCTATATCGGAAACCCGAGAAGTTCGACAGCCAGGCCAGTCGAGTGGCCACCGTTTCACTCTGCCCGAGGGGTGTGATCGACAGCGCCAGCTCGGCGACGATCGACGCAGTCCGACCGCGGCCGCGACTCCTCCGAGTGGGGTCGAAGCGACGGCGTCCGCGACCGCCTTCCGCGGGGGGTCGAGATGGAGTGTCGACCCGGCCCGTGACGACCGCAGACGAGTGGGCAATCTGCCGCAACCAGCATCGGCCCCGGTGGGGGTAGTCCGCTCCGGTTGTCCAGGGGGACCAGTGGGACTGTCCCCATAGCGGCGAGTTGTGATCCGCACCGTGAGTGGCGCGGTGGGATCAGCATCGGCCCCGTAGGGAGAGGCTCGAGGAGCGGCCCCATTCGAGACTGTACGTCGACCGCCGACCTACTATTTTTGTGATACATCATCGGGACCGCTTCGAGGACCGCTTCGGCGACCGCGAACTCGTCGCTGGTGTCCCAGTCCGAGCCGGGAGTCGGCGCGGTCGAACCGCCGCGACTCGCTGCGCGCCTCCGGTCGCTTCACTCCCTCCGGTGCTAGCGTCGCCGGGGCGGGACCGACCACACCTCACCCGGCTTCGAACCGCGACCGCGACCGTCCCGCACGTGGACCACTTCCTCGTCGACGTCCCGGCTGTCCGCTCCGCGAACCGCCACTCGTTGCCCCCGCTTTCGACTTCTCGGGAACCAGATACGTCCGGGCGCTCGGCCGGCCCTCGCGAACAGCACCGATCCGCTCCGCGACCGGATATCGTGAATCTGGTATGTCGCCAGCGTGTGGGTCCGCATCGACTAGGCGGCCGAACACTGTTTTCCCTGCAGCCAATGCTTCGTTTTCTGTCGATGCTTCTACGAGCGCGTAGATGACCATTGCATCTGAACCACCCCAACGCCCGTCGGTATGGTTACCGACGCGCGCCACTCTCTCGCTGGCGCAAATAAATATCTCGGTGGTGCAGGGGTCTTCACATACCCTGTCTTGACCGTTCCATGTCCTCGCCCGTGGAAGGAACGCTGTGTATCCCACCCTCGGTGGCGTCAATCCACTCACTTTTTGTATCTTACTTTTGACTTACTTGTCAGTGAGGTAGATATTGCATGTCATTGGCTGATACACACAGACCGACGAATCGACGCGAGCGGTACAGTTTGATGGCTGATGCGGCATCCCGACCGTTTGCGGCCGGTGCTATCGCCGTTCCCCTTGTACTCCCCGTCTTGGGCTACCTCTCGACCGATGTCCGAGTCATGTTCACCGTCCACCTCTTTCTCGGCGCATTCTGGTTCGGGACGGCAGTGCTCGGAGCGGTCGTACTCGGCCCAGTCATGGGGAGTCTCTCCGAGGACGCGAACGTCGAGTTTGCCGAAGGCTTCGTACCGAAGATGAATCTGCTCATGGAACCAGTCTCCGTCGGTGTGGTCGGTTCGGGAATTGGTCTCGCCAGTATGATGGGGCTGTGGGCATCTCCGACCCCATCACTGTGGGCGGCATTCGTCCTCGCGATTGCGCTGCTCGTTCTCGGGTTCGGCCCACTTCACAAATTCACGGCAGGAATGTTCGACGAAATCGCTGCCGACAATACTGACCACGAGCGACTCGCATCTCTGAACAAGAAGTACGGCATGCTGAGTCTAGTTGAGCTCGTCCTGATGGTCGCCATTGTCGCAACGATGTCCGGCCTCCGTTGGGGCTTGTGAACTACAATACCCTACTCGCCCACGGCTGAGGCCGTTCGCTCCGTGAGGGTAGGGCTTCCTGGTTCCACGACGCGCTTTGCAGATACGGACGTATCCACAGGGAGCGCAGTCTCCACAGTCTGTGATTCGGCGTGTCCCACTCCTACATCT
Source organism: Halobaculum magnesiiphilum (assembly GCF_019823105.1). Lineage (NCBI taxonomy): Archaea > Methanobacteriati > Methanobacteriota > Halobacteria > Halobacteriales > Haloferacaceae > Halobaculum > Halobaculum magnesiiphilum. The sequence goes on along the minus strand of NZ_CP081960.1, from coordinate 359,340 downwards.
TCGAGACCACGAGAACGGATATTCCACGCTGCGTTTGCGTCCCTATCCGCTGCAAACCCGCAGGCAGGAAAGGAGTGTTCACGGACCCACAACGGCTTCTCCGTCGAAACATCACAAGACGCGCACTGCTTCGTCGTTCCTCGCGGGTTAACCGCAACGAAGTGCGTCCCCTCTCGCGCTCGCATTTGTATTCCAGTAGCGAGAGGAACGTTCTCCACGCGGCAGACGCGGTGTTGTGGCTGTTGGATGGTGATCTCCATCATCCCCAGGACGGTAAGTCTTCGACCGCTACGGGGTCGTACTCACTGGGTGTGAGCGATTGCACCGAGTTGCTGGAGTCGAACTGGCCGGGTAGGTGAACGAGGAAACGCACAAGTTCCGGTCATTCGAGATGGTCATCACCGTCTCGCGTGTGTCTATGTGAAGACTGGTACACAGCTCCGATGAATACTGAACATTGTGCGATAGTTACCTATTGTACCTATTTTCGATTGTATTGCCGGGAACAGCGGTCACTGCCTCGCGCTGCGTGCTTCTCTGACACCATTGCCGTCTCGAATGAGATCCTCGCAGTTTGGACAAACGCGAACCGTCTCTGACCCACTGGGCGCAAACACATCGACATACCGTTGCGTGACGAAGCCCTCACAGTTTCCACAGATCGGCATATTCGTACACTTGGTGGTTATTTTATAGCTCTTTTGTCGCCATCTGGTATGGTGAATCCATTGATACCGTCGAAGTCACAGTCGACCGAGCGCTCGAGGTTGTAGATTACATGTGTTCGAATGGACAGCGAAGATGAGTCGGCGCGGTTCGAACCCACACCGGAGCCGACATACGACTCCCGAACCGATACGGCTCCGTGACTGATGCCTCCGACACCCGCGGGTACCGGCGCCTCTTCGACGGCGACGATCTCACCTTCGGCGCGGGGTTCCCCCTGACGGACGCCCGCGAGTCGCGTCCCGCCGTCGACGAGGAGATGGCGCTAGCTGCACACGCCGAGTCGGTCGGCTTCGACGGTCTGTGGGCGCGGGACGTGCCGCTGTACTGGCCGCGCTTCGGCGACGCCGGCCAGACGTACGACACCTGGCCGTGGCTGAGCCACGTCGCGGCCCACACCGACGAGGTCGCGATCGGCACCGCGAGCGTCGTCCTCCCGCTTCGGCACCCGCTACACGTCGCCAAGAGCGCAGCGACCGTCGATCATCTCTCGGACGGCCGGCTGGTAATGGGCGTGGCCACCGGCGACCGCGACCCGGAGTTCCCTGCGTTCGGCGTCGATATCGACGATCGCGGGGATCAGTTCCGCGAGTCGATCGACCTCCTTCGGACCGTCTGGAGCGACGAGTTCCCCGAGGCCGACGGACCGTGGGGGGAACTCGACGGCGACCTCGACGTGGTCCCGAAGCCGGTCGAGGGAACGATCCCGCTGTTGCCGACCGGGTTCGCCCGCCAATCGATAGAATGGATCGCCGACAACGGCGACGGTTGGTTCTTCTATCACCTCCCGGAGTCGACGCTGGAGTCGTATCTCGACGACTGGCGTACTGCCGCCCGCGAGAAGCCGTACGCGATGGCCGTCCGAACCGAACTCGCAGACGATCCGGAGGCCGATCCGGAACACCGCCACCTCGGCTACCGCGCCGGCGCCGAGTGGTTCGTCGAGTACTTCCGGACGCTCGACGATATGGGCGTGGACCACGTGCTCGTCTCGCCGGCGGGCGGCGAAGATCCCGAGGCTTCGCTGACGCGGTTCGCCGAGACCGTTATCGAGGAGGTGTGACGCTGACTGAGGACTGGGTGGTCAGTCCGTCTCTATTCGACGGTGAACCGACGATACCGACGAACTGCGTACCGGTACGCCCCGTACGACACACCCACAGTCACCAGCAGGTAGAGTCCGAACCCGACGACGAATATGGGTGTTACGACCAGGTTTCCGCTGATCGCGAACCAGGTGACGATCAGTCCGAGGATCGTTCCGCCCCCCACGACGAACAGATATCCCAGCATCACGAGCGTAGACGGCACGACTGACTCGGTGCCCCAGAACTCGCGTTCCTCGTAGATGGGGTACGACGATCCGATTCCGACCGCGAACATCGCCGCGGCAAGACACATTCCGAGGCTCACGACCGCGAACGCGACGACGTGGGTCAGTGACGTTCCGAGCAGGACCGAGCCAAGTGGGACGAGCACGGCGACCGGGAGTCCAACGGTGACACCGGCAAGCAGTCGCCCTCGGACGAGAGTGCGAGGCGTCGTCTCGGTGAGTAACAGCAGCGGCAACTGGGGGCGGTCGTCGCCCAGTGGGTTCAAGCCGAAGGTCGCACCCGCGAGGTACGTCCCGAGACCCACGCCCATCCCCGCGACGAGGAGTCCAATGGCGTCATTCGACGACTGCACGACAGTCATTCCAACAGGTGCGACGAAAAAGACGGCCATCAGGAGGTGGCTCAGCTCCTGTGGGTTGCGACGGCCGCGAACGAGGACGCCCCACGCGACGCGGCCGGCTTTGGTCCACGCGAACGGCTGTGGCGCGGTGAATCCGCCGGTCGACGTGCGCACCTGGTTCGACGTACTCCGATTCGGCGGGTCCGTGAACCAGAGTGTAGAGGCTTGCTTGGTCGCGATCGCTAGACCAACCGGTATGAGGGCGAGCAACCCACCGAACACTGCAACCGACCACGCTGATGTCGGCTGCGCGATGGGCGTTCCGAGGAAGGCGAGCGCGACGTACTCGACCAGGGGCTCGAAGGTGAACACCGCGAGCAACCGCTGTATCGAGAGCCCCTCTTCGACGACGTACTGTCCGAGGAACTGCGACGCAGCGACGAGCCCGATCATCGCGAGGATGCCACCTGCTTTCAGGAGACGATGGACGCCGGGAAGACGCCGCAGGAGCCGTAAGATACCGAGCCCACCAGCGTAGCCCCAGACAGCAGTACAGCAGATGAGCGGCACCGCGACCAGGCCTCCTGTGACGACGAGTACCGGGGACCCCAAACCCAGTGCGAACGTGACAGCGAACGCCATTGCCGGGAGTCCGAACCACAGAAAGAGTCGCCCGATTTCAGCGGTGATGAGTCCGAGGACGACTGCTCGTGGATGGACTGCCGTCAAGACGAGATCTTCGGCTTCGATGCTCCCGATGCGCTCCAGCGTCCGGAGCATCGCCAACAGGACGAGTGCGATGGGAATGGCAGTCGCAGCAGGTCCAAAGAACGGAACCTCGGTGACGGAGCGAGCGGTTAGACCGAGTACGTACGCTGCCGGAAGCGCGAAGAGAAGATTTCCGCCGAAGAACAACACGGCAATTCCAAGCCCGACGAGCCGACGCGTGTTGCCGAGATACCCCCGAAGACTCCGAATGAACTCCGCACGGCCGATGCGGAGCCCGTGGCGAACGTCGTCTCGAAGATTCATTCTCGCTCGGAAGTTGCGATTGCGTCGGGCTCACTGGTGACGGCGAGGAAGGCGTCTTCGAGCGACCCACTTTCGCCTGTCTCCGCACGCGCCTGTACTTCCGCAGGCGTTCCCTCGGCGACGAGTCGGCCGTCGAATAGCACGCCAACTGCGTCGGCGACAGCTTCGACGACCGGGAGGATATGTGTCGACAGGAAGACGGTCGTCCCCGTGTCGGCGAAGTCGGTGATAGACTCTCGGATGGTGCGTGCGGCCCGGGGATCAAGCCCCGATGTGGGTTCATCTAAGAACAGGACATCAGGATCGTGCAGGACACTCTGGATGAACGCGGTTTTCTGCTGCATTCCCTTCGAGTACGCGTCGATTCGTTTGTCGGCGTCCCCGGTCAGGTCGAATCGATCGAGGTACTCGTCGATTCGCTCTCGGGCGATATCCTGGGGGATATCGCGCAGGTCGGCGACGTACTCGAGCTGTTCGCGGGCGCTGAATTCCTCGTAGAGCGGTGGCGTCTCGGGAAGGTAGCCGATATGTGGGGCGAGGGAGCGTCGATTATCGACGTCGACGCCACTGATCCGGACGCTTCCGCTGGACGGTTGTGTGAGGCCGGTCAGGAGCCGCATTGTGGTCGTTTTGCCCGCGCCGTTTGGGCCGAGAAAGCCGTAGACAGTCCCCGGCTTGATGGCAAGCGAAAGACTGTCGAGGGCGACCTCGGAGCCGTAGGTCTTCCGGAGGTCACTCGTCTGAATGGCGAGGTCTTCGTCGCTGGAGGGCATTGATAACAGATGTCGTTTGTCAGACCACTCGTCTATGTGTTTCGGAACGAAGGAGTGAGTATAGGTAGCGGTCACACTCCCACTCTCATATTGGTTGGTCTACAAACGTCAGTAACCGATACGCGTCCACTCTGTACTGAACTGGCACAGGTGCGGAGACATCGACGTTGGCGAGCCACTGGATCGGGGGCGGCGGTAAGCAGGTCGTACTCTCGAGGACATATTCGGCCCGTCGCCCGACGCCCGACCGATTCGACCGCGACGCCCGCGACGGAACTCGCATTTCCGGATCGCGGGGCGATACAGATCGGCTACGAACCCAATACTTCCGTATAACGAAACCATTCGGTGGCGAGCGACCGGTATGGGTGCATACGAGACTGGCGAATCAGCGTCGGGTCCCCACCGTCGGACCGTCCTTCGGGGACTGGCGGGGGCGGTAGGGGCGACCCTCGCGGGGAGCAGCCCGACGGTTGGGCGGGCGGCGACGCCATCGGAGCCGACGGCGACGGTGTTGACACAGAACGTCTATCTCGGCCTCGATTTCTCGCGGCTGCTCGGCGCCCGTTCGTACGGGGAGCTTCGCCGTACAGTCGGGCGCTTCCTGTCCGAGGTCGAGTCCGCGGAGTATCGAGCACGGGCTGACGCCGTCAGCGCGGCGGTGGAAGCAGCGGACGCCGACGTTGTCGCGCTCCAGGAGGCGTCCCTGTTCAGGAAACAGGAACCCGGCGACTTCGCATCGATGGGCGCAGAGAGCGCGGACACCGTGGTCGTCGACATCCTCGCGGAGGTGGAGCGGGCACTGGAGGCGCGGGGGCTCCGATACGAACGCGCGGCGGTGACGGCTACCTCGGACGCGGAACTCCCCGCCGAGACCGACGACGGGCCGGTCGACCTGCGCGTCACCGACAGGAACGCGCTCCTCGTGCGGGCCGGCGTCGACGTCGACGGCGTCGTCACGAACTCGTACGAGGCGGACCTTGCGCTCCCGGTTCCGGGAACCGATCAGGAGGTCGCGCTCCGTCGGGGGTACGCGCGGGCGGACATCGCGACCGACGAAGTCGAATTCACCGCCGTCTCGACGCACTTGGAGTCGGTGTCGTCGTTTCTGCGCGTCGTGCAGGCGCGAGAGCTGCTCGATGACCTCCGGGGGACGAACCCCGTCGTCCTCTGTGGCGACCTCAACAGCGGCCCGGAGTACGATCCGGCCGCCTACCGGGTGCTCACCGAACGCTTCACCGACTCCTACGACCGGGTCAAACCCCGGTCGAAGGGGAACACGTGCTGTCAGTCGCCGGACCTCCGCAACGACCGGTCGCAATTGAGTCGGCGGATCGACGCCGTCCTCCGCCGTGGCGCTCTCCGGGCCACGGACGCCCGCCGGGTGAACCACAAGCGGAGCGACCGCCTCGAGGTCGACGGCGACGATGGGAGGGTCTCGATGTGGCCCTCGGATCACGCCGGGATCGTGGCGACGTTCGAGGCGACGTGAAACCCGCAGATGCGGTGAGAGGACCGGACACCGATCACGTTGTCGCGCACCGTCTGGGACTACCAACGAAATACGCGCTGGGCGCTGCCGGTGGCGCGTGACCGACTGAAGCGACCATCGCGGGTACGACCGTCTCTTCGGTGACGACGATCTGACGTTCGGCGCGGGGTACCCGCTGACGGGGGGATAGAGAGGAGCGACCCGTCGTCGAGACCCTCGTCTCGCCGACGGACGGGGACGACCCAGGGGCGTCGCTGACGCGGTTCGCCGAGACGGTGATCGACCGGGTGTGACCGGAGCGATTCCGGGCCTGTCGGTTCCTGATGATTAATTAGGTGTGACCCGCATCGGGAGGCATGGACATCGACACGGAAGAGCTACTCACGTCGCTGACCAAGCGCGAGGACAACGCGGCGATCAAGTCCTACCAGAACACCGTCGCGGTCGCGTGTCCCGCGTGCGAGAAACCGTTCGACGACCTCGTCGTCTGCAAGCAGAACCCCACGAGCCTGGACCTCTCGAAGCAGTTGGACTTGTGCGTCGGCGTCGACGACGGACAGGCGTACATCTTCACGCACAGCTAGACGCCCACCCACGTCGAACAAGCCTGACCCTGACGACGACAGATCGGCACACGCGATCGGCACACCCGATGGATACCGCGACGGTTATGCCCCGGCGGCGTCTCCCATCGCTGTGACTGATTGGCCCCCGGTCGACCCGACTGACGCGGACGCTGTCCCCGACCGACGCGACCAGATCGTCGAGGCTGTCCGCGACCACGCCGGCCGAATCGCCTACCAACTGGCGCTGCTGCAGGGCGGCGACTACGGTAGCCGCGATGTCGACACCGACCGCGGTACCTGGACGGTGAAGTACGAGGGTGGCGACCTGGAGTACCTTCGATTCTCTCCGAAGAGCGGGTCGGACGTGTACGTGATCTCGACGAAGCGCGATCCGGAACCCGGGCCGCTGGCGACGGCGTTGGCCGACTACGACGCGTTCGTCCGCGGGTTCAACGCGTACGTCGACTCGCTGAAGGGCGTCCTCGACGACGTGTCCACCGAGTTCCCGGAGGCGACGACTACGGAGACGGTCGTCGCCGAGCGAGACCGCGTGCTCGACGCCGTCCGCGACGCCTGTGACCGGATGGCCGGCGAACTGCACCGTTATGAGGGCGGCGACTACGGCACCTACGCCGCCCGCGTCGACGGGACCCGATGGGAGCTGAAGTGGGAGCGCGACGGCGTCTCGTACCTCCGCGCGGGCGGCAGCGGCGGCGTGTACCTCCTCTCGCAGTACGAGGCGCCCTCGGCGGCCGACGTTCGTCAGTACGCACCACAGTTCCGCGGCTTCGTGGAGGCGTACAACGATCACGTCGAAACGCTGGAATCCGACCTCGCGGGCGTCGAACTATAGGATAGAATACATAACCGCTATGGTCCGGTCCGTCGTTGATGGTACCGTGAGGAGCGCAGTACCACGCAGGACCGCGCTCCGATCGATCGCGGCGATCGTCGGTGGCGGGCTCGCGACCAGCGGCGTCTCGGGTCACCGTCGGCAACGCGATCGGTTCGAGCCGGAGCGGCATGGCTTCGGCTTTCGCAACTGGGGAGCGCGTTCGATGTACTTCGAGCCGCCGCCGGACCCGTCGCCGGCGGAGGTCCGCGAGCGGGTCCGTGAGCAGTGGCACGACCGAGCCCAAAGGTCGCTTGGAGTCGACACGACGGGATTGCCGAGCGGGGTCGTCGACGCGATCGCAACCCAGATTCGGGCGGCTGTGACTCAGCGAGCAGGGACGAACGGCCACTGTTACGGCATGGTGTTGAGCGCGCAGGCGTACTTCGAGGACCCGGAGTCGATCCCCGTCGACGAGGAGATCGCCAGCGAGATCGCGGGTCCGACGGTCCCGTTCGAGTCGCCCGACGCACCGGTGTACGAGGAGATCGTCCGACGCCAGGCGGACCAGTTCCTGCGGTTCCGACCGTGGCTCGCCCGGCGGGCAATCCTCCGGCCCGAGTGGCTCGATCAGACCGCGGTGATCGACGACGTACGGTCGGTTGTCGAGGCGACGGGGTCGGCGTCAGTCGTACTGTTCGGCGACTCGCTGCTCGCACACCAGGTGCTCGTCCACCGTGTTGAGCGGCGCGACGGCGGCGTAGAGCTGGGACTGTACGACCCGAACCGGTCGGCGGGCGGACACCGACGGAATCCGCCGACGATCAGGTTCGACCGCGAGGAGGATCGTCTCAGAATGCGGCCGTATGACGATTTCACGGGGCTGTTGTACACCCGCTACGACCAGATCGAGCAGGCGAGCGACCGTGCCCGCGCAGGTCCGCTCGACCACTTGGCCGTCGACGCCGACCGCCTGCGCGACGAGCTCCTCCCGGTCGCTCAGGTCGCCGTCGACTCGACGGACGTGGCGCTGTCGGTCATCGAACCCTCCGGGGATCGGTCCCGTCGGATCCGGGGTCGGTTCGACGACCGGTCGCGAGGCTCCGCTCCGCGACTCCGGACGTGTTACGGGGCCGACAGCGGCAGTTACCGGATCCGGCTCCTCGCTACCGCGGACACGACCTACGAACTTCGCACGGTCGTTGCGGGCGCCGATCGGACGCGGCTGGAGGCGATCCGCTCGGGTGCGATGGACGCCGGTGGGGTCCGCGAGTACGCATTGACCGTCGGGGCGCCGACAGAAACGGCGGTTCAGCGCGTCGATCTCGGCCGAAAGAGCGGATCGAACGGGCGGCTGACCAGTCCGCTCGTCGCCGCGGGCGTCGGTGCGGTCGCGGGCGCGGCCATCGGTGGCGGCGCGGTCGCGCTCGGTCGGCGCGGCGGCGGGAACTCCGAGAAGTCGTTAAACGAGCGTGACCGGTGACGGCGCCGGTCAGAGTCCGGTGTAGGGGCCGCCCTTCGACTCTGTGAGCCGGTCGACCTGTTCTTCCGAGAGGTCAATCGTCGCGGCCGCGAGGTTCTCCTCCAACTGCTCGGTCGTTCGGGCGCCGACTATCGGGGCGCTCACGCCGTCGCGGTGCATCAGCCAGGCGAGCGCGGTCTGGGCGGGCGAGGCGTCGACCTCGTCGGCAACCGCGTCGAGTTCGTCGTGCACGTCGAAGTTCTCCTCGGTGAGGTACGCGTCGGCGAAGCGGCTCGACTCGGCGACGCGTGACTCGCCGGTCAGCCCGTCCTCGCGGTCGTACTTCCCGGTGAGGAAGCCCTGCCCAAGCGGGCTCCACGGACACACCGCGAGATCCTCGTGGCGGGCCATCTCCAGGTAATCCCCCTCGATCTCGCGGTCGACGAGGTTGTAGCGAGGCTGGAGCACGGTAAACGGCTCCCAGCCTTCGTTGCGGGCGATCTCGTTGGCCTGCGCCACCTTCCACGCATTGGGTCGCAGCGTCGAGGCGCCCAGGTAGTGGACCTTCCCGTCCTCGACGAGGCCGTTGAGCGTCTTCATCAGCTCGCGGGCGTCCGTCTGGTCGTCCCAGCGGTGGATGTACAGCACGTCGACGTAGTCGGTTCCGAGGCGGTCGAGCAGCGCGTCGATCCGGTGGCGGATGTTCTTGCGGTTCGTGCCGCGGCTGTTGGGGTCGCCGTCACGGATCTGCCAGAAGATCTTCGAGGCGATGGTGTAGCGTTCGCGGTCGCGGTCGGCGAGCCAGTCGCCGATCCAGCGCTCGCTTTCGCCGCCGCCGTACACGTCGGCGGTGTCGATGTATCGGCCGCCCGCCTCGGCGTACGCATCGAGCAGCTTGTGGGCCCGCTTCTCACCGATCTCGACGTTGCCTTCCTCGGTCTCCTTGCCGAAGCGCCAGGTGCCGAACTGCAGTTCGCTCGTCTGGATGCCGGTACCGCCGAGCTGCACGAACTCCAGGTCAATGTCCGCGAGGTCAGTCATCGAGTGCGCGTTCGTCGCTTCGAGTGAAAAGGGTTCAGCATGCGGAACGAGACGAGGGAGGATCAGCCGCGTAGTCATCCGTGGCTAATTCGCGTAATATCCCAACGCTCGGGAATCCTCGTCCTTCAGGGGGGAGGATGTCAATTGGATGGATTCGATGACTGTGACGATAGAACCGCACCGATCCCTCGGGTTCTTCTATCGAGTGTGAGACTCGGGATCAGTGCTTGGAGTATGAGGCGGACGACAACGGTAACTGCTATCATCGCAACACCGAAGCCGAGAGTAAACGCGACCGGGCGTCGCTCAACGAGTGTTGTCATAGCAGAACAGTCGCCTCGCCAGTACATATAGATAGATTGACCTGATTGTCGTGGATGTGTATCTTATCTCATCGACATGACTTCTCCTCCAGACGCTGTCGGACCAACTGTGACGGTCGTTGTACAGTGGATTCCTGGTGTAACCAAGTCTTTGGACCGGTGGATACGCAGTTGCGACTTACCAGTCATTCTTCTTTGGACCGTTATGGGAAGAAGGGCAGTCATCGATAGATACAGGGCACGCACTTACCGTAGTAAGCACTAGACTGAAAGCGTGTTTAACTGGCCGTTTGTGCCAAGCGAAGCGGAGAGAAGTTCGCGTTCCCCACGGCGGAGGAGGCTTGACATTGCAGGTTGAGAAATATCGAGTTCCTCGGCGAGTTCTTGAGCCGTGACTTTCCGTGGACTCTCGTAGTATCCGCGAGAGAGCGCAAGAGAGAGTGCTTCTCGCTGTCGGTCTGTCAAACCACTCTCTGCGATGCCATCGGATACCGATGGGCCGGAGGAAATAGACACAAGTTCAAACGAGATATCATTGTTCTCGCAGCTTTGCCTGAACTCGTTAAACGATTCGTAGTCTCTGAATAGCTTCTTTTCATGCCACTGATTGTCGGTAATCGTTGTGGATTCCAGTTGCGTAGCGTCAATATGCTCAGACTCGAACGCCTCAGATATCGACTCCTCGAGTTCGACTGTGAGTTGGTAGACAGTCCCGTCGCTTGTATCTCCGAGTAACGTGGTCTCTAGAATTTCATCCAGAGCAGAGAGATTCTCTGGTGAAACATCATCATCTGGGTCGATCCGTACTGTAAACGTCCGTACGTCTGACTGAAGACAGAGTGCGTGAACGCATTCTATTTCGTCGGGTTCCAGTGTGTCCGGAATACTGACGAGCGGGAGCAACGGCGAGTCGATGATGAATTCAGTGACGATGTTCATTGTTTCCTCCTACGATCTACGGCCGCTTAAAATTCTGGAGAGACAGTCTGAAAGCGGCGAAATCACCGCACACTTAAGGGAAATTGCGTTCGTGGTGTCGATTGCGAACCGAAATCGGATCACGGCCTAGTTATCTGGCCGAGATCTGCGCGCTTGCGTCTGTCCTCTCAGGCGTTGGTCAGATGCTGATTGAAGAACTCGGTCAGCTGCTCAACTGCCGGGGAGACGTACTCATCCTTGTCATAGAGATCAACGTGCGTCGCACCCTCGATCGTGAAGAGTTCGGCGTTCTCGCCGGCTTGGTTGATCGCGTCTTCACTGTGGGGCAGCGTAGATGCTTCAGTGCCGGCGATCATCAGAAGGGGTCGTGGAGCGATCTTGTCGATGTCGGCAAACGCGTCGAACTGATCGAGCAGATCGGCGCTGCGGGCTACCCACTTGTTGGTCGCACGGGGGTGGTGTCCCCGGGGTGTCTTGTAGTAGTCGACAAACTCACGGACGGTCTGCGGAGTCGAGTCATCCACTTCCTCCGGTTCCGGCAATGCACTGACCAACTTGGCGGGGAAGCCGACGGCCTCCTCGCTACGCAACGCTCCCGCCTGTTGGACCATTTTCTGGAAGGCTTCGGGATCAGGCTCTCGGAAGTATCGCGCAAGGTCCACTGCGCTGACGGTTGCCACAGCCTTCATCCGGTGGTCAGTCTGTGCGGCGAACGGGACGTATCCGCCCGATCCGCAGACCCCGAGCACCCCGATCCGCTCGGGTTCGACTTCCTCGCGGGTCGTTAGGTACGATACGGCACTGCGGAAGTCTTCGGCGCGCTGGAACGGATCTTCCAGGCCGTGGGGCTCACCCTCGCTTTCGCCTTGGTAGGCTGCATCGAACGTGAGCACGATGAATCCCTGTTCGACCAGCCGCTGGGCGTAGAGGGCCGGTGACTGTTCTTTGACAGCGGTCGTTTGATGCCCGATCACGATGGCCGGCGACGGCGTCGAAGATGGATTGTCCGGAGTGTAGAGGTGCCCGGCAAGCGTCAGGCCCTTGCTCGGGAATTGGACGCTCTCGATCTGTTCTTCTAGTTCAGTTGGGTTGTCAACTGACATCAACAGAAGCGAGGGCAGGGATCTGCTTGCATTTAGTGTTATACTAAAAATGCGTTTAAATACTACCGCCCATTGCAGCGGTGAATCCTCGACGATCACGATAGCGGACCGCAACAAGTAAACAATCAAGTGGATCTGTTACTGGACCGGTGATGAATGCCGGTACACACCGGCGAATCGATGTTGACGCAGAGCCAACTCCGAAATGAGTGAGCGCCTGCAAGAGTAGAGGAACGGGTCTTCGGTATCGTCGAGGATTCCGAAGACCCATCCTTCCTGTGTATCTATCGACGGGATCGTCTATCTTCAGCTATCTTCAGCCGTGAGTCCCGTGAGCGAGACGCAGCAGCTATCTAACGCGTTTTCCAGAGTTGTATCTCTGTAAAATAAGCCAGCGCCACGTTCCGACTGAGAGGAGTAGTTCAGTAGGATTCGACGGGCACGCCGTGGCGTTCAAAATCGTCGACGTTTCGCGTAACGACTACCTCACCTTCCACTTCGGTGGTTGCCGCGATCACCGCGTCGCCCTTCTTGCGCTTGTACTTCGACGGGTCCAGACGACCGATCATCCGACCTGCCTCCTCAGCGATCTGCGGGTCCATATCCACACGTGGAACTCCTTGCAGAATGCGACGTATCTCACGCTCTTCCTCCTCCCCAGCGTACGCTTCGATGCCGATGTACAGCTCCGTTAGTGTCATAGTAGAGAGCTTCAAAACGGCACCGTTCGTCTCCAACTCGTCCAGTTTCTCGTGTGCCTCCGGGAGGTTGTCCATCAAGTCGAGAATAAACGCGGTATCGAGGATCATTCGAAGCGCTCGGCGACCGCTTCGACCTCTTCAGCGTCGTCGTCCTCGACTGCCTCGATCTCCTCGCGCATCGTATCGACGGTATCGCTATCGAGGATTCCCCCGAGATCTCGCAGTGACGGCCCCCCGATCAGCCGGTCGATAGCTTCCGAAAACGTCTCGTCGTCCCGTTTGTGGGCCTTGATCCGATTATACACGTCCTCATCCAGCCGAACTGGCTTGGTGCTCATGCGTATACGTTCGTATACTACGCGTTTGAATCTTCTGCCGAGTCGAACAACGCCAGTTCAAGAAGATACCCAGTCGTATGTCCAATCGACCGGGAGGGGTCTACAGGCGGAGCAGGCCGAGTGCCTCGGGGCTTGACGAGGGTGAAGGCCGTACGATTATTACACGAGCCACTGTATCGACGGGTACAGTTGTGACGTGGGGTAAAGACCTTAATCCGAAGCAACTGCCGGCAGTTGCGAGGAAATGCAACACCTCTCAACACCCTCCTACGGCAGGTGAGACGGGTGTTGTCGGGCGGGGTGGAGCCGTCGACCCTCACGGACGCACCGGGCGTTCGGGTGTGAATTCCAGCCAACCCATCTCGGGAAAGTCGAGGGGAATTAAATTCGCCTGTGACGGCACGGCATTTTGGGACGTGCGGTCAAGACGGTGAAGCCGCGGGGCTTGTCCCCGCGGTACTTCACGAATTAGCATCCCGAAGATGTGGGAACCGGACAGTAACTATATTGCCACAGTGACTGCAGTTTGAGTTGAAGCGGTCTCATGGAGGGATTCCCGAATGACACAATCTTGGCGGACGTTGATTCCGTGGAGGAATCGTACGGAGGTCTATTGGGAATGCCGCAGGTGTGGTACCACTGTCGATGGAGCCACCGATGAGTGTCCGACGTGCGGATCCGCACAGATCGCTCGGTACGAGATGTCCTGACAGCAGACCGTTCGATTCAGAGGACGCGGTAGCAGGGGTACAAAACGACCCGCCCGACTCGCTTCAAGCCGACATCGTGCTGCATATGCAGCAGGCAATTCCCATCGCCGGGGGATGACCGATTCAGGTGAAGAACTCACCTTTCGGTGCTGTCTGTACGTCGACGGTATTGTCCACCCTGTCTGTCACCCCTTTCATCAGAAAACTATCCTGTTTACATTCTGGCTCGAGTACGTTCCCAGCGAAATGGCGGAAGCACATCACAAGAACGGTGAACAAGTCAGCGAGAACTGGGACACCGTTTTCAACGCACTCTCGGCGGAGCCACGCCGCCAACTCATTGTTTCTCTTTTGGATGCGGGACCCGATCGCTCGGTTCCGTTGCCCGAGAGCGCAGTGATGCCCAACGTCCCACCCGACCCCGAGACGTTTCGTCATGAATTACATCACGTCCATTTGCCGAAGTTAGCGGATGAGGGGTTCGTCACTTGGGAGACAGAGCCGTTTGTTGCCTCACGTGGTTCCGAGTTCGAACAGGTAGCGGTAGTTTTCGAAGCACTCCACAAGGAAGCGACCGATATTCCCAATTCGTTAGTGTTCGGGTGCCAACGGCTTGAGCAGGAGCGACAGAACAGTATCGGTCTCTGATAGCCCCCGGTGACAACTCACACGGTGAGTTCGCAGTACCTTCATATCGCCTAATACACCTGCTCACTGATAAATCGAAGAACAGTGGATTACTGAATACAGAGGATGGAGTCAGCACGAAGTTCGTTTGTGGTATCTCTCTCAAAATCAACCATAGATACGTATACAATGATTCATAATGGCTATCAATTGGCAAAGAGATAGAAATTTGATGGATCAATCTCTCGTTGTTGAGGTCGTTGAGGCGATTGCTCACGCAAAAGGTGCCGACCGTGATGAAGTCGATAGACCCCTTCAGGAGTTTATCGACGTAGATGCGATTCAGTTGTTGGCCTCCCATGACTCCGCGTCGTGGACACTATCGTTTGAACTCCCCAATCACAATGTAACAATCACAAGTGATGGACTCGTTCTCGTTGACGGTGCCCGAGAAAATATTTGGGCGTAACCTCCCAATCGGTCTCTGAGTATCCGGTATGTGCAGATACGCCCGCTCTACTGGGCGAGGCGATCCGACTGAATCTGAAACGAACTCCGTGCAAAATTCGCATCAGCCACGTACCGGCTGTTGTACTAGAATCTCTGTCAAACTAATACAATTTCACTAGCGTCGTCGAACTCGAATACGGTTCCTACGAGTCGAGCGCGTCCTCGGCGGCCTCCCGCAGGCGCCCGACGTTGTCGTCGCGGTAACTCGCGTGCGTCGTCTCGACCGACTGGTGACGGAGCACCTCCTGTGCCAACTCCGCGCTGGTGTCGTACAGTTCGTCGCCGAGGCCGCGCCGCGCGCCGTGCGGGAGCAGCGTCTCGCCGTCCTCCGTGATACCGCTCTCGGTCGACAGGCGTTTCAGGAGGCTCCGCGCGCCGGCCGTCGAGATCGCCGGCGGGACCAGATCGTGCTCGTGCAGGAGATCCCACACGGTCTCCTTCGTGGGTTCGGCGTCGACGCCCTCGGCTTCTCGGACGACCCGATACAGGCTCGGGAGGTGGCTCGTGGCGAACACCGGCCACTCCTCGCTCGGCGGGTCCTGCCGGCGATAATGCGCCCGAAGGCGGTCGACACCGGGTTCGAGCAACGGCGTCCGCTGCCACTCCTGGGTCTTGCCGTACACCCTGAGGGTCCCTTCCTCGAGGTCCACGTGTCGCCACCGGAGCCCCTGGCGACGGTCGTTTTGGGGGTCGCGGAACAGTTCGGCGCCGCGGGCGCCGGAGTATGCGAGCACGGCCACGAGCGCGCGGTCCCGGGTCGCTCGTGCCGGTTCGAGCCAGCCGCGATCGAGTGCGTCCTCGGCGCGCCAGTCCGTCCAGCGGACGATCGCCTCGCGCGTGTCCGCGCTCCAGAACTGCTCGCGGTCGTCGCCGCGAACGCCGATCGAACGATCGGGGAGCGCGCCGGTCGCGACGGCCGACTTCGCGGGGTTGGACTCGATCGCGTCGCGCTCGAGGAGGAACGTACAGAAGGACCGGACGAGCGCGAAGTACTGGTGGGCCGTCCGTCCGGTGATCCCCGTCCCCGAGTCCTCCTCCCTGGCCCAGGCCCGCCGCGCGAGATGGGAGGCATACGATTCGAGGTGTCCGACCGACAGGTCCGCGGCCGCCTCGGCGCCGCGGTCGCCGACCCTGTCCACGAAGTCGCTGACGACGCGCGCGACCTCGCCACGGTGGCGGCCCGAGTCCCCCTTGCTGACGTGGGCAACGAACGCCGCCAGCGCGTCATCGAGGGACGTGCTCGGTCGAACGTCCGTGGGCACGCCCGTCCGATCTGGCTGCGGACTCATCTATGGAGGCGTAGGCGGTGCCGTCGTCATAACTCTCCCGAACGAGACGCTTTGCTGTCCTTCTGGTGTCCTCACACGCAGGTTTCTCCGGGTCATCGCTGTCCTTCGTTCCCCTCGTGGTGCATGATCCACCTATAGATGTACACGTCCCCGTCGTCCTTCGATTATGGCGGAGTAGCGGGGTCAATACAATAAGATTCTTAATTGTGTAGATCCTTCAACGTATACTCACTTGCCTCCCGAGATCGTTCACGAGATCGTCACGACGATCGCTGACCGTAACGGCGTTCAGCCCGACCAGCTCGAGCCGCCCCTCGCCGCTGTCGTAGACCCCGACGCCCTGACAACGGTTCTCCGTGATACCTCCGGGTACGTCACCTTCGAGTACAACGGATACATCGTCACTGTCGGCGACGACGGCACCGTGACAGTCGAGTAGGAGGGGCCGCCGATCGGGTCAGCAGTCGTTCGATTGGGTAATCACTCGAATGGGCAGTCACTCCAATCGGCAGTCGGTCGAACCGCTCGACGTGCGGACGGTGAGGCGGGACGAACGGCGGACACCATGGGGTACGTTTATGTCGCCGCTTCAACGTCGTCGAACCGACATGTCCACGACTTCGGTTCGAGGAATGGTACGGGGAATGGCACAGCGCGGCAACCCCGCCTTCGCGGTCGCCGTAGTGGCGATCCCGGTGGCAGCCCTCGCGTACGCCGTGACCGGTGCGTCGGTTCAGATACACACCTACGTCCACGTGATGACCGGACTCCTGTGGACGGGCATCGACATCTTCATCGGCGCCGTACTCGGGCCGGTGATCGGCGGACTCGACGAGGAGCAGAGCGCGGCGGTGTTCGAGCGGCTGACGCCGAAGACCGCGTTCCTCCTCCCGGCGCTGGCGTTCACGACGATCGCGGGCGGGATCACGCTCGCACAGCGCATCGACGTGTTCCCCCACGCGGACGTCTGGCTCCCGCTGTTCACTGCCGCGAACGTGATCCCCATCCTCCTGCTGTTCGGCTATCGGATGAACGTCTTCGGTGACCGTCGCTGGCAGGCGGTTTTCGCCGTCGGAACGGTCGGATCGCTGGCGTGGGTCGCGACCACGATCGGAGGCTTCCAGATGACGACGCCCGTGATCGCGGTCGCGCTCGGGATCGTCACGATCCTGTCCGTGCAGGGGTTCGGCTTCCTTCTCCCCGGCGAGATCCGGATGTATAAACAGATGATCTCCGCCGACCCGGATCCGGCGGTCATCTCGGCGATCGGGCAGCAGAACGCGAAGCTGGGGCTCGTGCAGGGACTCTTTCAGCTACTGCTCATCGCGGACATGGTGTACCTCCGCTACGGCGGGTTCTGAGTCCGCGGTTCGTTCGACCGGTTACGGCGGTCTAACGTCCGCCGCCGTCAGTCGTCAGCTTCGCTTTCGGCCGTCTCGGCGGCTTCGGCCCGCGGCACCGTCACGTCCGTGAGCTGTGCTTCGATCTCGTCGCGACGTGCCTCGAATTCGCCCGGCAAGACAAGCCGGCCGCCGAGGTCGTCGAGCGGCTCGTCGCTGTCGTAGCCGGGGTCGCTCGTCGCCAGTTCGAACAGCACGCCGTTGTGCTCGCGGAAGTACACCGAGCGGAACCAGTGACGGTCGATCTGCTGGGTCGGCCGCAGGCCCTCTCCCTGGACGGCCGACCGCATCGCCGACTGGTCGTCGTCGGTCGGCGTCTGGAACGCGACGTGGTGGACGGTTCCGTGTCCCTGTCGGCCCGCTTGAACGGTCGGGAGCACGTCGACGTACTTGCCGACTTCCCCGGCGGCCGCAAAGCGCGTCCGCTCGTCGCCGGGGGTGTCACCCGGCGACTCCTCCGTACCGACCTCCTCCAAGCCCATCGTCCGCAGCAGGTCCATCGTCGAGTCGGGGTTCGCGAGCCACAGCGTCACCGAATGGAAGCCGCGGATGGCGTGATCGGCGGGGACGAATTCGGTCCACGGCACCGTCGGGTCGTCCTCCGGGATATCGACTTCGACCAACTCGACCGGGAGCCCGTCCGGGTCGCGGAAGGGCAGGACCGTCTCGCCGAAGCGGTCGACGCGCTCGTCGTAGTCGACGCCGAACTCGTCGAACCGGTCCTCCCAGTAATCGAGGCTCCCCTCGGGGACGCGGAACGCGGTCCGCGACACCTGGCCGGACCCGACCTTCCCCTGGGAGAGGTTCTCCCACGGGAAGAACGTCATGCTGGTTCCGGGCGTTCCCTCCGCGTCGGCGAAGAAGAAGTGGTACGTGCCGGGGTCGTCCTGGTTGATCGACCGCTTCACGAGTCGCAGGCCGAGCGTCTCGACCCAGAAGTCCATGTTTCGTTGCGGGTCGCCGGCGACACAGGTGACGTGGTGGATGCCCAGTGTGGGCGTGACAGATGCCATTGCCATGACCCACGCGCTGGAGCGACTTGAATACGCGCTGACGCGAATGTAACCGGTCAGGCTTCGACGGGGCGGCGAACTCCCGCCCCGGCCTCGTCGTAAATCACTCCTCGACCGTCTCGACACGCTCGGCGAGCCACTCGAACGCCTCGTCGACGGCGTCGGGGTCGTCGCCGCGGACCGTCAGCCGGTTGTGGCCCTCGGTGTCGGGATAGCTCCCGATCGCGACAGCGAAGCGGTCGCGGGCGCCGTCGAGCGCCCCGACCATCGACCCCTCGGGCTGTGGCGTGTACAGCGTACGAGCCACCTCGTCGCCGGCGAACTCGTCGGCCACGCGGCCGAAGACGGCCCGCACCTCGCTCGGGACGCCCGGCATCGCGTACACGTTCTCCAGGACGAACCCCGGACAGAGTCCGTCGTCGTTCGGGACGTATCGCGCGCCCTCGGGAAGCGACGCCCACGCGGTGACGTCGATATCCAGCTCGTGTGCCTCGACGAGGTCGGGGTTCGCATCGCGGTAGGCGGCGACCGTCTCGAGGACGGCCTCGTGAACCTCCTCGCGAACGGCCAGCTCGCGGTCGAACGCGTCGGCGATGGCGTCGGCAGTCACGTCGTCGTGGGTGCCGCCGAGTCCGCCGGTGACGATCACCGCGTCGTACGCGTCTGTCCACGCACGGACCCGATCCGCGATCGCCGTCCGATCGTCGGGCATCGTGAGGATCCGCCGGACGCGTGCGCCCCGTCGTGATATTTCGTCCGCCAGCCACGAGGCGTTCGTGTTCGTCGTCTCCCCGGCGAGCACCTCGTCACCGACGGTGACGATTGCGACGTTCATCGGACGCGACGAGGTGTCGGGACACCAAAAGCCCGCCGTCGAAATACGGTCGACTGGACGATCGCAGTCGGGCATGCACTCGCGGTCCGATCCTCGGCACCGGTCTATCGCCCGGTCGCGATCCTCGCGCCCGCCCGTCAGTCCGCGTCGTCGATCGGCGCGAACACGCTGACCCACCCGTCGGCCCGAACCTCGACCAGCGAACCGTCGTGACCGAACCTGACGGAGTCGCGGCGGCCCGCGCCGGGGTTCCCGCCGTTCTCGACGAACCGGGTGACCGCATCGATGTCGATGCACTCGTACAGCGGTGGCCCGGGTAACCCGGTGGGGACCACGTCGCCGGCGTCGGCGATCGTCGCCGCGATCACGTTCGAGAGATCGGCGCTCGCCTCCGGATCGTACCGTCGCCGCGCGGTCCGCGTCCACTCCCGATCCCGCCACGTGACTCGCGCCGGCACGTCGGTCGGCGCGCCCGATTCATCCATCCATTCGCCCCCGTTCGACGGCGTCAGAACAGTCCAGGGCGGTCTCGACGGCACCCAGCGCGTCGACGACGGGCCCGAACCGTTCCCCGGGTGAGACGGTCCCCTCCTCACGGTCGAACGAGATGACTTTCATCGACGCCAACTTGGGAACGTGCTGGTGGTAGAGAGCGGTGTACAGCTGTTCGCACCTGTCGACCGACTCCGCGGGACTTGCCAACTGGCGTTCGCTCGCGGCCACGCTCGCCGCGAGTCTCGTCACGTCCTGGTCGCCCTCCTCGGCGAGCATCCGACAGACGACCCGCCGCCGCCTGTCGTTCAGCGCCTCGAACACGAAGTCGGGGCAGACAGTTCGCTGCGGCACCAGCGGCGCCGCCGATTTCCGGGCGAGACTCTCCCCCTCCGAGTCGAACCGGTCTCCCGTCATGGCTCGTACGTTCGGGGACCGATGGATAATTGATGAGATCACTTGCTGTCACGTTACCCTACCCGCCGGCGGAGAGTCCGACGGTCGGCTCGGAGGGAGGTGCGACATCGATGATGTGACTTACAACGACCGACCACGAATGGGGCGGTATGTCGACGGCCGTCCTCGTTCGCTGTGACGAGTGTTCCTACGAGGAGACGTTCGGGTCGCTTCGAGCCGCGCGGACGGCGCTCGACGAGCACGAGCGCGAGACGGCCCACACCGTCGACTGGTACATCGGCGGACTCCCGCCCGGCGTGGAGCGCGCAGGTGACGACGCCGGCGTGTGCGGTCGCGAGGGCTGTGCGAACCCCGACTCGCCGCTGTTGGACCGCGAGGGCGCACGTTCCACGGGCCCCGACGCGACGCGGGAGTAAACTACCCCTGGAGGCGGCGGGATCCGACGGCCCACCCGGTCGGTCACCGGTGATCTCGGAGCGTCGCCTTCGTGTCAATGTCGATCCTCACGCCCCGATCGGCGACGGCGACGAGCGCTGCGTCGTCGCTTCCGATCAAGACCTCCCGACCGCCTACGTCCCCCTCGAGCGCCCGGAGCGCGTCGAAGTGCCGGCGGTCGAACAGCACCGGATTCCCTCGCCGGCCGCGGTACGCAGACGCGAGGGCGTCGCCCGCGCCGGCGACGTACGCGTCGACCAGCGCTCGAACGGTCGACGGGTCGACGAACGGCATGTCGCCCGGGAGGAAGACAGCCGCGTCAACCTGGGCGTCGGCCATCGCGTTCGCACCGGCGCGCACCGAGGCAGACTGCCCCTCCGTGTACTCGGGTGTCGTAACGACCGAGACCGGGCCGGCGTCGACGGCGGCGCCGACGGCCGCCGCCTCGTAACCGGTGACGACGACGACGGGATCGAGACCGCTGTCGACGAGCGTTCCCACCGCATGTCGCACCAACGGCTTCTCGTTGATCTGAGCCAGCAGTTTGTTCTCGTCGCCGAAGCGGCTACTCGTTCCCGCCGCGAGCACGACCCCGCCAACGGTTGGTCGGTCGGCGGTTTCCCGGGCGTCCCCAGACAAACCGAGCTCGTCCGGATCCACGACGGGAAGCTCCGCTCGGTCGGTCACTCTATCACCTCGTACGGCGTGACGGCGACCGGTTCGCCGCGTTCGATGGGCTCTTCGCGGACGGCGAGACCGTCGGCGAGCGTGCACCGCGTGCTCGAGGAGACGCGTCCTGGTCGAAACCGCGTCTCGTACAGAGATGCCGAATCGGTCCCCTGGCCCGCGGGGACGGCCCGCCCGTCGCGCAGGTGGACCGGCACCGCGTACGCACCCGGTCCGTCGGGGAGGTCAACGAAAGAGGCAGCGGTCGCGGACACCGTCGCCGTCCCATGCTCGCCGGTCATCGCCGGGCGTAGCACGAGCGTCGCCGCCTTGTGGGCCGCCAGCGGCTTTCCGGGGAACGCACAGACGAGCGTCCCGTCGACGACGGCCGCCGTGGTCGGGCGTCCTGGGCGGAGCGCGACGGCGTCGAACAGGAGGTCGCCGCCGAGGCGATCGGTGTCGGCCAGCGCCGCGCCGACGTGGTCGCCCGCGCCCACGCTCGTTCCGCCGGCGGTGACGACGAAGTCGAACCGGTCGGCCGCCTCGGCGATCGCGTCGGCGACACGCCCCGCGTCGTCGGGAACCGGATCGAGAACGGCCGGGTCACAGCCCCACCGCCGGAGCACGTTCGCCAGCATCGCCGAGTCGCGGTCGGGCTGTTCGCCCGCCGCGATCTCCGTCCCCGTCGCGAGGACGGCCGCCGAACGTCTCGGGCGGACCGCGACCCGGTCGATCCCCACGTCGGCGAGTAGCGAGGCGTGTCGCGGGGAGAGTCGTTCGCCGGCCTCGAACAGCGTGTCACCGGCTGCGGCGGTCGCCCCGGAGGGAAAGACGTTCGTCCCGGGAGCGGGTGCGTCGGTCGTGAGCGCGCCATCGACGACGGTCGACGCCTCGACCGGCACGACCGCGTCGGCGCCGTCCGGCAACGGGGCGCCGGTCGCGATCCGAACGGCCGCTCCGGCGGTCAGACCCTCCGGATCGTCCTCGGGAGCGACGCCACCCTCGACGGGTCGCGGCTGCGTGTCGTCGCTCGCGAGCGCGAAGCCGTCCATCGTCGCGAACGGTCGCGCCGGAACGTCGGCGGGGGCGACGACGGGTTCGGCGACGGTCCGACCGGCTATCTCGGCGGCGCCGATCTGTGCGGCTGTACCGGCGGGATCGTGTGATCGGAACCACGACCGGAGACGACTCACTGCTGTCTCCCGATCGACCGGGTCACTCATCGGCGTCGCACCCGCGACATCGGGTCCGTCCCCGGTCGTGTTTCCGACACCGACCATGCGATCCCCGGATATTCGGTCGGAATGTTCTCGAATACAGTTTCTCCGTTGCGATGGATGTAATTGATAGTAGGCACATTTTTCCAAACTACCTCATTATTGCAAACACTTATGCTAACATAGTCGCGGTATCATATGTATGTGTCTAACACGCACACGGCGGAGGTAGGGTACAACGGATGAACTTCAACGGCACCTTCGAGTTGGAGGACACGACCGTCGAGGAGGTGTGGCTCGCGCTGTCGGACCCGGTGTTGATCGCCGACTCCCTCCCCGGCTGTGAGTTCCTGTTACACGTCGAGAGCGACGACGTGGACTTCGAGGAGCTCTCCGAGCGGGCGAGCGAGCGCGAGGAGGAACTGACGGGCGACCCGGAGACGATCGCCGAGCGGGCGTTCCGCGAGGGCGAGTGGTACGCCGGGCTGGTACAGGTGAGCGTCGGGCCGGTGAACCCGACCTTCGAGACGGTAGTGCGTATCGACGAGCGCGATCAGCCGCGGATGCACGCCTCCGGAGAGGGAACGTCCGGCGACAGCTCCTTCGAGATGTCCTCCGGCATGGAACTCCACGAGACGGACGACGGCGGCGTCGCCGTCGAGTGGGAGACGGAGGCCGACGTGTTCGGCAAGGTCGCCGGGATGGGCCAGCGCGTCATCAACCCCGTCGCCAACCGCATCGTGAAGCGGTTCTTCTCCGGGGTACAGTCGACGCTGCGCGACCTCCAACTGTCGGACGCGGACACACCCGACCCCGACGAGGACGACGAGGGGGAGGACAGGGGTATCGTCGATCGACTACTCGGGCGGTCTTCCGCCGACTCCTCATGACGGAACACGACATCACACTCACGGTCAACGGCACGGAACACGACCTGACGGTCGAGGCACGGACCCTGCTCGCACACGCGCTGCGCGACGAGCTGGGGTACACGGGAACGAACATCGGCTGCGAGAGCAGCCTCTGTGGCGCATGTACGGTCGAGATGGACGGCGAAGCGGTCAAGTCCTGCACCGCGCTGGCGGTCCAGGCCGACGGCGCCGAGATCACGACCGTCGAAGGACTCTCGGATGGCGGCGAGATGCACGCCATCCAGCGGGCGTTCCAGGAGGAACACGGGCTCCAGTGCGGCTACTGCACGCCCGGCATGATGATGACCTCCGTGGAGATCCTCAAGGAGAACCCGAACCCCACGCGAGAGGAGATCCGCGAGGGGCTGGAGGGGAACCTCTGTCGATGCACCGGCTATCAGAACATCGTCAACGCCGTCCAGAACGCCGCCGAGTCGATGGGATCGGGCGCCGTCGCCGACGGCGGCACCCGAGACGGGGGCGGCAGCGCCGGCGACGGGCCCGCGACCGACGGCGGGACGGTCGTCGACGCCTGCGACGCGCCGGGGGGCTGTGGCTGTGCGGACGAGTTCGACACCGCAGGCGGAGGTGACTCGCGATGAGCATCGAGTCGCTCGACCCCGACGAGGTGACCGCGGCCGACATCCTGGGCTCGGCCATCGAACGACGGGAGGACCCGGCACTCATCACCGGTGACGCGGAGTACACAGACGACATTCAGCTGGCCGATATGGCACACATGTCGGTCGTGCGCAGTCGATACGGCCACGCCCGAATCGAGGGCGTGGACACGAGCGAGGCCGAGGAGATGTCGGGCGTGATCGGCGTGTACACCCACGACGACCTCCACCGCGAGGACACGCCCGGTGGCGGCTCCTTCGAGCTACCGACGGGCTGGCTCCTCCCGAGCCTCAACAACGTCTCTCACCCGATCCTCGCGAAGGACCACGTCCGCTATCAGGGCGACGCCATCGCGGTCGTCGTTGCGGAGGATCGCTACCAGGCGGCCGACGCGGCGAAGGCCGTAGACGTGGACTACGACCGTCTCGACGCGGTGACCAACCCCGACGAGGCGCTCGACGAGGACGCCCCGGAGCTCCACGACGACGCCGAGAGCAACGTCGCGTTCGACTGGGAGATCGGCGACGAGGAGAGGACCGCCGAGGCGTTCGAGTCGGCCGCGCACACCACGAGCATCGACATCACGAACCAACTCGTGATCCCGAACGCGATGGAGCCGCGGGCGGCGGTCGCCGACTACAGCCCGGGGACCGACGAGCTGGACGTGTTCATGACGACGCAGAACCCCCACCTTCACCGCCTGCTCATGTCGGGGGTGATCGGCCACCCCGAGCACAAGCTCAGCATCACGGCGCCGGAGGTCGGCGGCGGGTTCGGCTCGAAGATCCACCACTACGGCGACGAGGCGCTCGTTTCGTGGTGTTCGAAGCTCCTCGAACGCCCGATCAAGTGGACGGCGACGCGCTCGGAGACGTACCTCACGGACGCGCCCGGTCGCGGCCACGAGACAAACGCGGAGATCGCGATGAACGACGAGGGCGACGTGATCGGCCTCCGGGTCGACACTCGCGCCAACCTCGGCGCGTACCTCTCTACGTTCGCGCCTGCGGTGCCGACGTACCTGTACGGCACGCTCCTGTCGGGCCAGTACGACATCCCCGCGATCTACGGCCACGTCACCGGCGCGTTCACGAACGTTCCGCCGGTGGACGCCTACCGCGGCGCCGGCCGCCCGGAGGCGTCGTTCCTCGTCGAGCGGCTGATGAACCGCGCGGCCAACGAGATCGGGATGGACCCGGTGGAGTTCCGGAAGCGGAACTTCGTCCCGGACGACGCGTTCCCCTACGAGACGGAGGTCGCCGTCGTCTACGACAGCGGCGAGTACGAGAAGCCGATGAACGAGGCGCTGGACCTCCTGGATTACGAGAACTTCCGCGAGCGTCAACAGGAGGCACGCGAGGAGGGTCGCTACATCGGGATCGGCTTCTCCTGCTACATCGAAGCCTGTGGGCTCGCACCCTCCGAACTCGCCGGGCAGCTCGGCGCGCAGGCCGGGCTGTGGGAGTCGAGCGTCGTGCGCTTTCACCCATCGGGCACCGTCACCGCCTTCTGTGGCACGTCGGGGCACGGACAGGGCCACTCGACGACGTACGCGCAGATCGTCGCCAACGAGCTCGGTGTCGACTACGACGACGTGGAGATCGTCGAGGGCGACACCGACGAGATCCCCCACGGGATGGGGACGTACGGCTCGCGCTCGGCCGCGGTCGGCGGGAGTTCGCTCGTGATGAGCGCCCGGAAGGTGGTGGACAAGGCGAAAGAGATCGCAGCCCACCAGCTGGAGGCCGACCCCGAGGACATCGAGTTCGCGGAGGGCGAGTTCACAGTCGCCGGCGCGCCCGAGCGCGGCATGACGATCCAGGAGGTCGCGACGCAGTCGTACCTCGCTCACGACATGCCCGAGGACACGGAGCCGGGACTGGAGGCCACGTCCTTCTACGATCCGGACAACTTCGTGTTCCCGTTCGGGACGCACGCCGCGATCGTCGAGGTCGACCCCGAGACCGGCGAGATCTCCTTCGAGAAGTACGTCGCCGTCGACGACGTGGGCAACCAGATCAACCCCAAGATCGTCGAGGGACAGGTCCACGGCGGCATCGCGCAGGGCGTCGGCCAGGCGCTGTACGAGGGTGCCGAGTACGACGACAACGGAACGCTAGTCACGGGGTCGTTGCAGGACTACGCCGTGCCGAAAGCCGAACACATCCCCGAGATGACGACCGAGTCGACCGTCACGCCGAGCCCGCACAACCCGCTCGGGGTGAAAGGCGTCGGCGAGGCCGGCACCATCGCCGCGCCGCAAGCCGTCGTCAACGCGGTCACGGACGCGCTGGAGCCCTTCGGCGTCGAGGGCGTGGAGATGCCGATGACGCCCGAGCGGGTCTGGAAGGCCGTCAACGAGGGCGCGACCGCCGACGGAGGGGAACCCGTCGACGGCGCAGATGCCGACACAATGGACGACCCGGACGCCGACGCGGCCGACGGGGGTGAGCGCTGATGTTCCCCGACGAGTTCGACTACTACGCGGCCGAGAGCGTCCCCGAGGCGCTGGAGTTGCTCGACGAGCACTCGGACGCTGAGACGGAACTGCTCGCGGGCGGACACAGCCTGCTCCCGGCGATGAAAAGCGGGCTATCCAGCCCTGACGTGCTCATCGACGTGAGCGGGATCGACGCGCTCCACGGCGTCTCCGTCGAGGGCGACACGCTGTCGATCGGCGCGATGACGACCTACAGCGACCTGCTCGACGTGGATGCCGCCCACGAACACGCCCCGGCGTTCACCGCCGCGGTGGAGCAGGTCGGCGACGAGCAGGTCAGAAACCGCGGCACCGTCGGCGGCAACCTCGCGCACGCGGACCCGGCCTCCGACCTCCCCGGGGCGGCGCTGGCGTCGGACGCGACCGTCGTCGCCGAGGGGCCGGACGGGGAACGCGAGATCCCGATCGACGACTACTTCTTCGGGATGTACGCCACGGCGCTGGATCCCGGGGAACTCGTCACGCGCGTCGAGATCCCGTCGGCCGCCGACGCGGCGGGGGCGTACGCCAAGAAGCCGTCGCCCTCCTCCGGGTACGCGATGGTCGGCGTCGCCGCGCTCATCGAGACCGACGGTGACACCGTCACCGGCGCGCGCGTCGGCGCAAACGGCGTGCTCGATCACGGCGTCCGGCTGGAACCCGTCGAGGAGGCCCTCGTGGGCTCGACGCTCGACGACGACGCGGTCGAGGTGGCGGCGTCGGTCGCGACCGACGAGGTCGACGAGATGATGATGATGAGCGACCTGCAGGCGTCGGCGGAGTTCCGCGCAACGCTGCTCGAAGCGTACACGAAACGTGCGCTCGCGGCGGCCGCCGACACGGCGACGCCGCGGGCGGCCGACTGACGTGGCTCACCCCGGTCCGCGACCGTGGGCACGCACGCGGGCCGGGGGTCACGCAGCCATCCAGTTCACCATGTATTCCGAACACGATATCAGATGAGCGAGAGACGGCCGACGGTCTTCGCCGACGTGACCGACGAGCGCCTTCGGGGGCTGTTCGACGAACAGTCGTATGTCGCCGAGGACGACGTCGTGACGACCGTGTTGCTCGCGCTCCGGTTGGGCAAGCCGCTCCTCGTGGAGGGAGAGCCCGGCGCGGGCAAGACGGAGTTGGCGAAGGTGCTCGCGGCGGGCTTCGACACCGACCTCGTGCGACTGCAGTGTTACGAGGGGCTGACCGCCGAGAGCGCGCTGTACGAGTGGAACTACACGAAACAACTGCTCGCGGTGCAGTCGGGCGACGACGACGCCTCGGTGTTCGCGGAGGAGTACCTGCTCGAACGGCCGCTGTTGCGCGCGCTGCGTGGCGACGGCGACACGCCGCCGGTCCTGCTGATCGACGAGGTCGACCGGGCCGACGAGGAGTTCGAGGCGCTGCTGTTGGAGGTACTGAGCGACTTTCAGGTGTCCGTGCCCGAACTCGGCACGATCAGCGCGGAGACGCCGCCGGTCGTGATCATCACCTCGAACCGGACCCGGTCGCTGAGCGACGCACTCAAGCGCCGCTGTCTGTTCCTCCACGTCTCGCCGCCGTCCATGGAGAAGGAGCGAGCCATCCTCGAACGGAAGGTGCCCGAGCTGGACGGCGCCGTCGCCGCCGAACTGTGCGCGATGGCCGCGCGCATCCGGGAGGAGCCGCTGCGCAAGCCCCCGGGTGCCGCCGAGACGATCGACTGGGCCCGCGCCGTCGCCGCGCTCCGGAACGACGACACCGAGCCGCTGACGCCCGAGGAGGTCGAGGAGACGCTCGGCTGCCTGCTCAAGGAAGTCGAGGACATCGAGCGCGTCGACGAGTCGCTGCTCGAGACGCTCGTCGAGGCCGCCGCCGACGCTCGAGCGGAGGTGACCACGTGATTCCCGACGACGACGGTGGTTTCGACGGGACCGACGCGGACCGCGTTGACGAGGGTCCGGAGTTCGGTTCGGGGGACACGCCGGCGTTCCGCGCCGCCCGGGACCACGTGCGCGAGGAACTCGTCCGCTTCGTCCGGGCGCTCCGGCGCGCGGGAGTGGCGGTTCCGGCAAACGCGGGGACGACCGCGGCCCGCGCGCTCGTCGAGGTCGGGTTCGACGACGAGGGGACCGCGCGGGCGGCGCTCCGGGCGTGTCTCGTCTCCGACCCCGAGTCGATCGAGACGTTCGACCGTCAGTTTCGCGAGTTCTGGCGTCGGCTCACAGCCGGCCTCAACCCCGCAGGGCCGGCGCCCCGGACGGCGGCGGAGGACGGTCCCGAGGGGGCGCTGGCGCCGATGGGCGAGGGTGCCCCTGCTGAGGACCCGGACGCTGACGCGACCGGGGCGGCCGCGGACACCGCCGGCGACGTGGACCCCGATCCCTCGGCCGTCGCAAGGGCATCGCTCGGAGCGACCGTTTCGGGCGCTGACGGCGACGATGACGACGACGCCGAACGCGTCGATCGCGCGTGGTACAGCCCGACGGGCAGTCCGGATCCGGTGTCGGGCGCCGTCGACGCCGAGCCGGAGGTGGGTGAGGCGGTCGCGGAGTTGACCCGTGGGTTGGAGTCACTTCGCGGTCGCCGGTGGCGCCCCGGCGACGAGCGTGTCGACGTCCGTCGCTCGCTTCGGACGAGCGTCGGGACGGGCGGGACCGTCGTGTCGCTCCCGAAGCGCGAGCGTGTTCCGAACGACGTTCGGGCCGTCTGGCTTGTCGACGTGAGCCGGTCGGTGCTCGACACGGTCGATCGGTCGGTCCTGCTCGCGACGCTCAGGCGCGCAAAGGCCGAATGGCGGCACTGCCGGATCGTCTTCTTCGACGAGACAGCTCGGGAAGTGTCGGCCGCCTTCGACGAGCCCACGCCCGGGGCGGCGCTGGCCGCGCTCGAACGCGCCGAAACCGAGTGGGGCGGCGGGACCCGGATCGGCGCCTCGATCGGCGAGATCCTCGAGACAGCCCCGGAAGCGTTCGACCGACGAACGGTCGTGTTCGTCGTGAGCGACGGGCTGGAGATGGGCGACGCGGACGAACTCTCTCGCGTCCTCGCGACGCTCTCGCGACGGACCGCCGGGATCGTCTGGCTCAACCCGCTGGCGGCGTCGTCGACGTACGAGCCGACAGCGCGCGGGATGTCGCGTGCGCGACCGTTCGTGGACGGGCTGTTCGCGTTCGGCACCGCCGCCGACCTCGTGGAGGTCGGCCGGCAACTCCGTCGCCACGGACTGGGCGGGCGTATCGGCTACGAATACGACCCACGACGGGGGGTCGGGCGGGCCCGTCGAGACACTGCATGACCATGAATACGAACGAGTGGAGCCTCCCGGAGACGGAGCTGTTCGACCGGATCGGCGCCGCCCTCGAAGCCGGCGACGACGCCGTCCTCGCGACCGTCATCGCCGTCGAGGGGAGCGCGTATCGACGCCCCGGCGCGAAGATGCTGATCCGTCCGGACGGCGGCGCGGGAAGCATCACCGCCGGCTGCCTTGAGGACGAGGTCCGCGACCTCGCACGCGACGTGCTGGCGGCGGGAGCGGCGCGCGTCGAGACGTGGGATCTGACCGGCGACGATGACGTGTGGGGTATGGGTGTCGGCTGTAACGGGGTGATCACGGTCCTCCTCGAACCGCTGGGCGACGAGTACGAGCCCGTTGTCGCTGCCCGAGAGCGCGGGGAACCGGTCGCGACGGCGACGGTCGTCGACGGCCCGCTTCCGACAGCGACGCGGAGCGTCTACACCGGCGGCTCCTTCGAAGGGGAGTTGCCATCGGGAATCGCCGACGCGATCCGCGCGGACGCCGAGCGACTCCTCTCCGAGGGCGGCAGCGATATCAGAAGCGTCGACACGCCCGACGGGGAGGTCGAGGTGTTCGTCGACGCGGTTCGTCCTCCGCCCGAGGTGGTCGTGTTCGGCGCGGGCCACGACGTGCGACCGGTCGTCGAACTCGCGAAACTCGTCGACTTCCGGGTGACGGTCGTCGCGTTCCGGGGCGGACAGGTCGACGACGCTCGCGTCTCCGGGGCGGACGAGGTCGTCTCGGCCAGTCCCCGTGACGTGGCCGATCTTCGTGCGTGGGATGACGACACGTACGCGGTCGTGATGACCCACAACTTCGTCGACGATCGCCTCACCCTCGACGCGCTGTTGTCTACGCCGGTGGCGTACGTCGGGTTGATGGGACCCCGGAAGCGGTTCGAGGAGATGCGCGAGGCGTTCGCCGAGGAGGGGCGAACCTTCGGTGACGACGAACTCGACCGCATCTACACCCCGATCGGCGTGAACCTCGGCGGCGACAGTCCCTACCAGATCGCATACAGCATCGTCGCCGAGCTGCTCGCGGTCGCGAACGACCGCGATCCCGGCCATCTCGCCGATCGCGAGGGCCCGATCCACGACCGCATGGAGGCTGATTCACCGTGACCGTGGAGGAGGACGGGAGCGCGAGCGGCGGCTCCTCGATGCTGGCCCGGACGTGGGTGATCGCCGCGAACTACGGGACGCCCGAGGAGTACGACATCTCGCCCGCTCCCGAGTTCCGTGCGGTGTTGACCGGATCGGGACGGGTCGAGCTGGTCGACGACGACGGGGCGCTGGTCATGGCGGCTACCGTCGCGAGTCGCGTCCGTCGGTGACAACGACGCGTTCCCGTCGGTGACGACCACGAGAACCGATACCTGCCGAGAACGGAACCGATCAGTCGGTGCCCGCGGGCGACGCGTCGCTCGCGTCGTCGCGACTGCGCCACAGTCCCTGGGCGTACGCGCCGATGAACATCCCGGCGATCGCCCACAGGATCGGTAGATTGCCGACCCCGAGGCTGGCGTAGGCGGCGCCAGGGCAGATCCCCGAGAGACCCCACCCGACGCCGAAGACGGCGCCCCCGACGAGCACGTTATTGTCGAACGACTTCAGCCGCCGCTCGAACCTGCGGTTCGTCAGCGCCGGCCCGTCGAGCAGCTTCGGCGCGAGGAAGTACGCCGTCCCCGAGACGAGCGCGCCGCCGAACATGACGAACAGCAGTCCGATGTCCTCGAACTGGAGGAAGTCCAGCACGACCTCCGGCCGTGCCATGTGACTGAAGCCGAGGCCGAACCCGAAAACGAGTCCGCCGAGCGCGATCAGCGGCATGAACAATGGGTGGCGGTCGGTGTCGGCCATCAGGGACTCACCCCGATCGCGGCGACGAGTTGGGCGACGCCGATCGCGACGAGCAGGAACGTCGCGACGCCGACGAGCGACGTACGCGAGGCGGATCCGACGCCGCAGATACCGTGACCGGACGTACAGCCCTTCCCGACGCGGGTGCCGACGCCGACGAGAATTCCGCCGACGAACAGGCGCCACACCTGCACGTCGGTGGAGTATCGGAAGCCGTCACCGAGGGTCAGCGAGTAGATCGCCGCCCCGGCGACGATGCTGGCTGCGAACACTACTCGCCAGTCACGCGAGGAGACGTATTGCTGGAACCGGGATCGCCCCGATGCGTACGACAGCGTCGATTCGAGAAACGTGCTCGCGCCGGCACTGATGCCGGTGCCGAGGTAGATGATACCGGCGCCGAGTCCAACGAACAGGCCGCCGACGGCGTATCGGCCGATCCCGTTCGGGAAGTACTCGGCGAACACCTGCAGCGGAAGTGGATCGAGTACCATTGCGTGTGTTCGTTAATCGTCCGCCAGGGATTCCTGGCTGGCGGCGCAGTTGTTGGGGCCGAGTTCGAGGGTGAACGCCTCCTCGTCGTCGGCGGTTCGCTGGCCGAGGTTGGTCGCGATGATTTCCTCGTAGTTGGCGGGACGCGGTGGCATGTCCGCCAGCACCGTCTCCACGAACTCATCCTTGTCCATCGAGAGCGCGTCCATTCGATCCGTCAGGTCGACGATGGGCGCGGTGTACGTGCCGTCCTCCGCGGGAACCGCACTGTCGCTGACGTGGGCGCCGCCGATGAGCGTCCCGTCGGGCAGCCTCAGCACGCGTTCCTGCAACGACTCATAGAGCATCCGAGCGGCGTCCTCGGCGCCCTCGTCTCCCGCTTCGAGGTCGGGGCGGGCGACGCTCTCGATGAACAGCCCGTCGCCGGTCGCGAGCAGGCTCCCGCCGAGCAGGTAGGAGGTCATGCCGCTGGTGTGTCCGGGCGTGTGCATCGCCTCGATCGTCGCGTCGCCGACCGCGAACTCGTCGCCGTCGACTGCCGTCGTCAGTTCGTCGGCGTAAGTGATCCCGCGGTCGACCGCGGGCTCAGGAACGACGCCCTCGACTCCTTCGCCGTTGAGCGCTCGCACCCCCGAGATGTGGTCGGCGTGGACGTGCGTATCGAGGGCGTAGATCAGTTCTGCGCCGAGTTCCTCGGCGTCGTCGAGGTAACGATCGGTGAACGCGCGCAGCGGATCGACGACGGCCGCCTCGTCGCCGTCGACGAGCAGGTATCCGAGACAGCCCGAGGAGGGTCGGTGATACTGATACAGCGTTCCGGGGCCGTCGTAGTTCGTGACCGCCGTGCGCTCGTAGATGCGCGCCCAGCCGTTCATTCCGTCCTCCAGGTTGTTCACGTCGTACCCGTGATCGAGGAGCGTCCCGGCGACGAACTCGCTGGCGCCGCCCTTCGCGCACACAACGGTCACCTCCCGGTCGTCGGGGATCCGGTCGAGGACGTCGTCGTCGATCTCGTCGTCCAAGAACTCGAAGTAGGGGACGTTGATCGACTCGACGGTCTCGCCGGCGATCTTCCACTCCTCGTACTCGGAGGTCATCCGCACGTCCAGCAGCGTACTCTCCTCGCCGGCGTCGATCCGGCTCTTCAGCGACTCGGGAGGGACGATATCGGCGTCCGCGTCGGGCGTCGGGAAATCGTCGGGATTCATCGTAACACCGCTCAGTACTCGGGGGACAGGCATAAGAGTTCGGATAGAATATCTCAACATACACAATACTACTCCGGCGGCGGATCTCGGAGACGATTACGAATCCGATACGCAAAACCTACTATCTACCTCGAATAATCGACACAACAGTTCTCCGATCTCGAGTTATCGGGACCGATATGATTTTAAGCCAGGAACCAATATTGTGTAATAGCTCCAATATAGTACCGGAGCGATTTCCCAATGAACGACACATACGACGTTACCGAGACGCTCGACGTGACAGGCGAATCGTGCCCGATGCCCGTCGTGAAGACGAAGTCAGCCGTGGACGGAATCGACGAGGGCGATACCCTCGAAGTGGTTGCGACCGACCCCGGCAGCATGAGCGACATCGACGGGTGGGCCGCCGGGACCGACGGCGTCGACCTGCTCGATCAGATCGACGACGGCGACGAGTTCAGACACTACGTTCGGAAAACCGCGTAAGATGAGCGCCGACACTCCCGAATCCTCGGCCGCCGGCGACGCCGAAGCCGACGCGGAGGAGCTGACCGAGGCGAAACTTCGAGCACGCGTCGAAGAGCTTGAAGATTCTGTCGCGCGGCTGGAGGCCGACGCCGACGACGGCCCGAAGAAGCTGACCATTATCGCCACGAAGGGGACCTTCGACATGGCGTATCCGCCGCTCATTCTGGCGTCGACCGCGGCCGCCTTCGGTTGGGAGGTCGTCGTGTTCCACACCTTCTGGGGACTGGACATCCTCCACGAGGAGAACTCCAAGAGCCTCCAGCTGTCTGCCGTCGGCAACCCGAACATGCCGATGCCGAACGCGCTGGCGGCCCTGCCCGGAATGGATCGCATGGCGACGAAACTGATGGAGCGGCGGATCGACGACAACGGGACCGCCACCATCGAGGAACTCGTCGAGGTCTCGCTCGAACAGGGGGTCGAGCTGCAGGCGTGTCAGATGACGATCGACCTGATGGACTACGACGAGGACGACTTCTACGACGAGGTGGTCACCGGCGTCGGCGCGGCCACCGCGCTCCAGCACATGGCGGAATCTGACGTGCAACTGCTCGTTTGAACGTCGTTTGAACCTCGTCTTTGGCGGTCAGCCCTCTGGAGTTGGGACGGGTCGATCGAAGTGACTGGAAACGATATCGTTCCGATCGTGTCGTCGGAGTCGCCGAGACGCGATGACTCGACAGGCTCGAGCGTCCACGAGGTCGGACGGTTCCCACACACTGGGAACAAGCGGCGGGTGTGATTCGTCGGTCTCCGTACTCCGTTCGTGAACGGACGGACGATGTCATCGAGACGTGAGGTGTTCGGTGGGCCTGCGGGTGGTTCGACGATCGGCGGTGCCGAACAAACTGTTATGTGTCATGACGTGTCGACTGTGAACTACTCGCACACGGACGCACAATGATAGATCCAGTCCTCGCGAGCCGGCTCCAGTTCGCCCTGACGACGATCGTCCACATCGTCTTCCCGGTGATGAGTATGGGCCTCGCGCCGTTTCTTATCTATTTCACGTGGCGCGAGATCCGCGGCGGCGACCCGGTGTACGAGCAGCTTCGACGCTTCTGGACCAAGATCTTCGCCATCTCGTTCGTTGTCGGGACGGTGACGGGGATCGTGTTGGAGTTCGAGTTCGGGACGAACTTCGCGGCGTTCTCGACGGCCGCGGGCGAGTTGTTCGGCGGGCCGCTCGCCGTCGAGGGCATGATGGCGTTCATGCTGGAGGCCACGTTCCTCGGCATCTTCGTGTTCGGGCGCGAGCGGGTGTCCGATCGCCTGTACATGATCTCCAGCGTCGCGGTGGGCCTCGGGACCTGGCTGTCGGCCGTCTGGATCCTCATCGCGAACTCGTGGATGCAGACCCCGCGAGGCTACGAGGTCGCCACCGAGAACGGGCAGCCGGTCATTCACCTCGTCGACCCGATCGCGGCGTACCTGAATCCGCGGTTCGGGTTCATGTTCGTCCACATGCAAAACGCCGCGGTCGAATCGGTCGCGCTGTTCATGGCCGGCGTCGCGGCGTACTACGTCTACCGCCACCACGTCTGGGGGTATCCCGTCGAGCACGTCGCGTTCTGGCAGAAGACCCTCAAGATCGCGCTTGTCGCGTTGCTGCTCACCGCTCCCCTCCAAGTGCTTCACGGCGATCTGTACGCCCGCCACGTCTACGAGACGCAGCCGCAGAAGTTCGCCGCGATGGAGGCCGTCTGGGACACCGAGGCGTACGTCCCGGAGTACATCTTCGCGATCCCGACGGACCTGAGCCAGATCACCGATCCCCGCGCGAAGGAGCTGTTCGGGATCGGGATCCCCGGCGGCGCCTCCTGGCTGGCGAGCGGGGGGAACCCGAACGCCGAGATCCGCGGACTGAACTCCTTCGAATCGGAGGCGCCGCCGGTCGCCATCGTGTTCTGGTCGTTCCGTGCGATGGTCGGGCTGGGCTTTTGGTTCATCCTCCTGGCGTTCTGGGGCGGCTACCGGTGGTACACCGGGGAACTGTTCGAGGACGGGCTGCTCCACAAGTCGCTGATGGCTTCGAGCCTGCTCGGGATCCTCGCGGTCGAGCTCGGGTGGGTCGTCACCGAGGTCGGCCGACAGCCGTGGGTGATTCAGGGCGTGCTCAAGACGAGCGAGGGGGTCTCGCCGGGACTGACCGGTACCGAGGCGATGATCACGCTGTCGGGATTCGCCACCGTCTACACCGCGATCCTCGCGGTGTACACGTACGTCATCGTGCGGCTCATCCGGAGCGGACCGCCGGACGAGGCGGACCTCGATTCGGTTCCGGACCGACGGCCGGAGTCGGACGCGGCACCCGCGGGGGTGAGCGACGATGACTAGCGTCGAGGCGCTCGCGGCGGGCCCGTTGTTCGGACTGCCGCTGCCGGAGCTGTGGTTCGCCCTCGTGTTCGCCATGTTGGGGACGTTCCTGTTTCTCGACGGCTTCGACTTCGGCGCCGGCGCGATCTTTGCGACGCTGGAGGACGGCGAGGCGCGCGAGACCGTCCTCTCGGCGATCGGTCCGTTCTGGGACGGTAACGAGGTCTGGCTCGTCGTCTTCGGCGGGGCCCTGTTCGCGGCGTTCCCGGCCGTGTACGCCAACCTGTTCAGCCGCCACTACCTCCTCATGTTCGGTATCCTCGGCGCGCTCATCCTCCGCGGGCTCGCGCCGGAGATGTACGAACAGCGCCACGACGAGCGCTGGCAGCGCTGGTGGGGCCGCTCGTTCATCGCCGGGAGCGTGCTCGCGCCGTTTCTCCTCGGCGCGTTCGCGGGCAACTGGCTCGTCGGCAGCCCTCGCTCTTTCACCCTCGCCGGGATCGTCGTCGGGGTCACGGTCACGGCGCTGACGGTCGTCTCCGGGGCCGCGTTCCTCCGCTTGAAGGCCGCGGACGCGCTTCCGGCGTCGGTGCGGCGGATCGGCCTCGGCGCTGTCGCGGCGTACCTGCTCTCGGTGGTCGTGACCCTCGGCGTCCTCGCAGTTCGCCTTCCCGCCGGCGTCGACGCGCTGGTGACGGCGCCGGTGATCGCGCTCGTCGTCGCCTCCGTCGCGCTGGCGGGCGGGTACGCGCTCGCGCTTCGGCGCGGGGCGAACCTCGCCGCTCTCGCGGCGGCCGCGGGGCTGACGTACGGGCTCGTCTCGGTCGTCGCGCTGCTCATGTATCCGAGCATGGACCCTGCCGCAGGCCTTACCGTCGGCGAGGCGATCGTCTCGACGTTGCCGTTGAATCTCATGTCGATCGGCGCCGCGCTGTTGTTGCCGCTCGTGGCGACGTACTTCGTCGTCCTCTATTCGGCGTTCAGCGGACCGATATCCGCCGGGGAGGCGTACTGACGATGCGCGAGGACGCCTCCGCCGCGGACGATGACGCGCCGACCGTCGAGTCAGGCTCCCCGACGCGGACGTTCCTCCTCTCGCGCGTGTTCATCACTTGGGCGGAACTGGTCGTCGTCGGCTTCGCCGGCGCGGCGCTCGGGGGCGCGGCGTCGGGTCCGCCACAGCTCGTCGTCTACCTGGCGACGGTCTTGGCGTCGGTGGCTGTGGTGCTGTACAACGTCGACCGGCTCGTTGCGGCTCGTCTCGCGTCGACGACGTAGCTGGCAGATACGGGCAACGGCTCGCAGGACGGCCTACGCGCTCACCCGGAGGTGTCCGTCGACTCGTCGCTCCCGGCTTCGGGTCCGTTCGTCGACTCGTCGATCTCGTCGCGGGTCGCGATCGCGAACAGAAGCAGCGCGCTCGGGAGGAACACGAGCGAGCCGGCCGCGGTCACCACGTCGTCGTTGACCATCCCGTACCCGACGCCGCCGACGGTCGCGGCGAGCGCAACGACCGCCGGGACGAGGAGCCGGCTCCGGAGCGCGTTCCCGACCCGCGTTCGCACGATCGACCGAAACATCCCTTGCTGTTCGTAGCGTCCGGATCTCCCTTGGCGTTGTCGGCGCGACCAACGTGTGTTGCTTGCGGCGTCGATCACGAAGTCGATTATCTCCCGCGGGGGGTGTCGAAATCAGACCGACGCTCGGGAGCGTCGCCGATAGCTTGACGAGCTCACCGCGTCGTCGTCGTTCCGGTCGCCTCCGGCTCGCGCCGTTCCTTCATCCAGCCGCCGAGGGCGCCCGCGGCGGCGCCCGGGATCGCCTGGGCGATCAGCGCGGTCACGCCCGAGACCAGCGTGATCGCCGCCGTCACCAGCCCAGCCGCAAGCGACTGCAACACGAGCAACACAGCAAGCACTGCGATCGCGCCGATGACGGTCGCGAGCCCGCCGTGGATGGCACCGGGAGTAACCCCCGAGACCATGTACCCAGCGACGAAGCCGCCGATCAGCCCCGGCGCCGCGAGCAGCAGCACCGAATTCCCCGACAGCGGCGTTACGAACGATAGCACGATGCTCAACCCGAGCGCGACTGCGAACCCTGTCAGGACTGCGTACCAGTCTATCTTCATACGGGACCGCGTACGCCGTCCGGCCGGTTTGTTCGGCTTTCCGTATTGGAACAGTAAGGAGTCTCGTTCTCTGCAGGTTGGTCAACGCCGTCGGTGACGCCGACGCCGTGGCCGGGGCTCAGACCGGCGGGGACTCGAGTTCGTCCCGGTTCACGGCGAGCTCGTACTCGACATCGTCGTACTCGTAGTACACGCGATCGATCGTCGCCTCCGACGGGAACTCCGCGATCGCGGTGACACACCGCGCCCGAGCGCCGGGTCTGATCTCGATCTTCGCGTACCAGTGCGGCGGGAGCCAGTCGACGGACTGTGATCCGCCGAGACCGACTCCCATCGAGTCGTCGGTGGCGTACTGGTATCGCTCCTCGTCGAGCACGTCGTGTTCGTCGTACCACCACTCGACCGGCTCGTCGCCGACGTTCTCCACCTCGAAGAACAGCACCGTCGCGGTGGCGGGCTCCTCGTCGTTGAACAGCCCGCCGTCGGTCGACTCGACGTCGTCGGCGACCCCGACGAGACGGACGTCGAACTCGTCGGTGATCGCACGGTTGACCGGACTGCTACTCATACGTCTCCTCCGACCACGCCGTCGACACGCTGACACGGAAACTGGCTGGCATCGCCGGAGGGTGTACCCGGGGTGACATAACGTTCACCCCGGATGAGGAACCTATCACACGGCGGTTTCGAACCTCCACTATCAGGGGAAAGAGATCCGGTAGTACACGCCTACTCAGAGGAAATTCGAGCGATATCGAGGGGACGTGCCGGTAAAAACAGGTTTCCTCTCAACTCTCAGATCCGAAAAATACGGTCAACTGTTTTATACGTGTGCCCGTGTGTGGCTGGTAGTACATGTCTAGAACCGCGCACGGGCAAACGGTCGCGTGGGGGGCCGCAGGGATCCCCCTCGTGATCGCGCTCGTGCAGACGTTGTTGGCGCTGTTCGGCTACACGTCGAACTCGGCGGGGCTCACGCCCATCGCGGATCCGGTGTTGTCGATCCCCGTGCTGTTCGAGGCGGCGGTGGTGTTCAAGGACAGTTCGGCGGTCGTGATGGGGCTGTTCCTGCTCATCGCGCTGGCGTGGGCGGCCCAGGGCGGCGCGATGTTGCTCGTCGAGCACCGCGAGGCCGCCTACGGGGCGGCAACGCTCTCGGCGGTGCTGTTCTTCGCGCTGTTCTTCGGCGTGTACGCGCCGCTGACCTCGGCCGACGTCCCGCTCGTCCAGCTCGCCGCGTTCTACGCCGTTCCGGTGTGCGCGGCCGCCCTGCAGCTGTTCGCGGTCGCGACGTATCCGTGGAACGAGGTGGTGCTCGAGGAGACCGGGGACGACCTCGGGCGTCTGGAGGCCGATCTCGCGAACAAGCGGTCGGCGTTCGACACCGCCTTCGACGCTCGGTTCGAGGGGCTCGAGACGCTCTCGAACGTCGCCCCCGGCGGCGTTCGCGACGTTCGCGAGGGCGCCGAGGAGTTCCGTACCCGGTTGGACGGAATCGAGGACGACATCGACGAGATACGGACGATGTCCGACGGCGAGGCCGCGCAGGCGGCCCGCGCCGGTGTCGAATCCGAGATCGACGGACTCGATCCTGAGGCCCGGATCGGGGAGCTCACAGACCGGCTTCGTCAGGCACTCGCCAGCGGGATCCGAACCGAGTACGGGGAGTTCGTCGTCCGCTCGGAGTACGGCGAGCGCTATCGGACGGTCAACCTCCCCACGAAGCATCGCGAAGTGTCGATCCCCGGCGGCGCGGACGCGGTCCACCTCGATCACGTCGACGAGGAGCTGGAGTCGCTGACGCGGTCGGCCGACTCGTTCGGCGCCGTCGCCGCGGCGATCGAGGCGGTCGACGAACATCGACAGCGAGTCCGTGCGCACGTTCGCGAGCGCGAGGCGCCCGTCGTGGAGGCGATCTCGACCGCGGAGGCACGGCTCGAGACGCTGGACGATCAGATCGACGCGATGGACGTTCCCTTCCGCGATCGGATCGACGAGGTGTTGGTCGCCGGACGGAACCCAGACCTCGCCGGCGCACGCGACGTGCGCTCGGAGCTCGACAGCGCGCGCGAGTCGCTGCACGACTGCCAGTTCGACGACGCCCTGTCGACCGCCGAGGACGCCGCGGAGCGGGCCGCGATGCTCGTCACGACGGCGGAACTGTTGTCGACGCTGGAGGCGACGATCGACGCCCGCCACGCCACGGTTTCGATCCCGACGGAGACGCCCGACGAATACATCGAGGCGATCGTTCCCGCCATCCGGGCCGGATACGACGGCGTCGACGCAACCATGGACGCCGGCGGCGGTCGGATCACGTTCACGTACGACGGCGTAGCGGCCGAGACGGGGGCGTCCAGCGACGTGGAGGCCGCGAACGACGCCTCCTCGGACACCGCCGGCGACACGGCCGGCACATCGAATCAGTCCGACGCGGTCGAGACTGGCTCGGGTCGGGAGTCGGTTCGCGTCGCACCGCCGGAGGAGGTCGTCGACGGCGTGTTGTACGCCTTCCGCGAGTTCGAGCGCGTCGCCGACGGCGACGACCGGATCGTTCAGTTCCGGCTGGAGGACCTCCCGGAGGCGGTCGCGACGCGGGACGTGCTCGTCAACGTCGAGCGGTTCGCCGGTCGACAGTCCGATCTGTTCGAGGCCGTCGACCTCCAGAGCCCCGAACCACCGGGATTCATCGAGTTCACCCCGGCCGAGGGCGAGTCGATCGAGCGATCCATGTCGGCGGCGCACCGTCGCTTCCGCGAAAAGTACACGTAACCGCATCCATAGAGACTACAAAATGACCGAATCCTGCGAGATCTGTTTTACCGCACCGGCGGACTGGGAGGAGGATAGCATCGAGGAACACGTTCTGAACGCCCACGGCGACGCGCAGCCGTCGGTTCGGGCCATCTACGGCGACCGGTTCGCCCACCTCTTCGAGGAGGGCGCGGGCGAGGACGGCGACGGAGCCGCCGGAGCTGGCGGTCCTGATACCCCCGCCGGCGACGACGACGCCCCGCCCGACCTGGGCGGCGCCGAGGACCTGGGTCCGGTGTCGATGGACGACGACGGCGAGATGTACGGCCGCAAGTGGTTCCTCATCGGGATCGGCGGCGCCGGCAACAACATCGTCGACGCGGTGTTGATGCGTCGGGACACGCTCGCGCGCAACCACGAGGACCGCGCCCGCATCTGGCAGGGCGGCCTGGCGGGCTACGGCCTGCTCAACACCAACATCGCGGAGTTGGAGCAGACCTACTACACCAAGGAGCTGAAGGAGTACTCCCGCAACGACCTCCTGTCGAACTCG
Source organism: Halobaculum magnesiiphilum (assembly GCF_019823105.1). Classification (NCBI taxonomy): domain Archaea; kingdom Methanobacteriati; phylum Methanobacteriota; class Halobacteria; order Halobacteriales; family Haloferacaceae; genus Halobaculum; species Halobaculum magnesiiphilum. The sequence continues at coordinate 317,598 of NZ_CP081960.1, read as the reverse complement.
ATCATCGGGTTCGGCAAGCACGGCTACAGCGGGATGGGATACCGCTGGAGCAACGGCGCGAAGGTGGCGGCCGCCGACTTCGCCGAGGGGAGCAACCCCTTCCGCGACCGCTGGGACATGACGAGCCAGGACATCCGCGACGCGCAGGCAGTGATGCTTGTCCACAGCGTCACGAAGGGCACCGGCTGCGGGGCGACGCCGGTCATCGCCGAGAAGCTCCGCGAGGAGGTCCAGGAGTCGGGACTCGTCATCGATCAGGCGATCCTCAGCTCCGTCGTCATTCCCTCGGAGGGCGGACAGCAATCCGCGGTGGGCGGCCGTGCGAAGACGAACGGCGTGATCGGCCTGTCGCGCATCTCGCGGTCGGCCGACGCGATCATCCCGTTCAACAACGACCACCTGCGCCGTGCGAGCACCGACATCGAGCCGCGTATCGAGGGGATCGACCAGTACAACCCGCCGGAGTTCGCGGACCTCAACAAGCCGCTGGTGGCGTTCCTGGAGGCGTTCACGATGTCGTCGACGCCGCAACTCACCGACCGCGATGCGACGATGAGCATCCGCGGGAGCGTCTTCGACGTGGCCGACAGCTTCCGGCTGGTCGAGGACAAGTATCCGCACGACATGGCGCCCGAGGAGCGCCCGGCGGTCGTGCTCGCGCCGGCGCTGGGCCGGCTTCGATCGGACGACATCTCGCGGTCGAGCCTCGAACTGCTCACGCGCAACACGCTGTTGCAGAACCGGCTCGCCGACTTCGACCCTTCGACGGCGTGGGGCGGCAACTTCATGATCTACGGGCCGGAGGAGCAGATGTCGGACGTCTCCGAGTTCGTAACCGACGGGACGCTTCAGGAGATCCTCAACGGCGACGAGTTCCTCGACGCCGGCTCGCGCTCGGGCGTCGAGACCGTCGACGTGCAGCTGAACCAGCTCGTCATCCCGTACCTCGACGACGTGTTCATGTGGGGGACCCTGTGGAACCCACGGATGCCGTCGCTGGAGTCGATGTACGAGCACGCCAAGCGCCTGAAGGACGAGGGCCAGAGCGTGCAGGCGGAGGACATCCGCGACGTGTGGAACGAGGTGCAGCCGTTGTTCGACTGCCTCGGCCGGTCCAACATGCTGTGACCAATGTCGGGACCACCAATCGCGGCCGTGTTCATGGGGCTGTTCGGCGGCTCGGAGGAACCCGACATCGAGGCGATCGCGGATCGCCTCGGCTCGCGGCCGACCGAGGGCGACGTAAAGCGGACGCTCGGCGAACTCGAGGAGTCGCTTGACCGCCTCGCGGCGGCCGCCGACATCGCCGGCCCCGACGGCCGCGTCGAGAACGACGCCCCGCCCGCCGACAAGGCACGGGAACTCGCGATGCTGGTCGAGCGTGGACGCCTCAGCATCGATCGGCCCGTCTCGGGAGGGCAGGGCGGGGGCGGCTCAGAGGGCGACGGCGTCGTCGCGACCGTCGCCGACGACGTGTCCCGATCGAAGCGACCGAGCGGCCACCGGGCCGCGTCGCTGCTCGACGCGCTCGCGACCCCGTCGGCGACGGGGGAGGGAGCGGTCCGCGAGGCGCTCTCGGACGCGGTCGACAGGCTCGAGGCGGCCGACGACATCGACCGGGCGATCGAACCCGAGGACCCCGAGCGGACCGCGGGCCGACTGACTGGCGTCGACGACGACCTCGCGGCGGGCGTGGCCCGGATGGCCGAGGCCGCCGGCGTCGACGGCGACGCGGCGGCGACGGAGGTCGAGGACGCGCGCGTCGTCGTCGATCGCGCGCTCGGGCGGATCGACGGCCCACAGCCGCGGCGGGACGCGACGCTGGCCGAGCGGGTCGAACTCCTCGCGGAGGCCGCCACGGACGCCGACTCCGGTTCCGTCGCCGACGGCGCGCCGGGATCGGAGGCGGCGCGACGGGTCCGCGCGAACAACCGCGCCGAGTGTGAGCCGGCACGGGACCTGCTCGACGGCGTCGCCAGCGACGACCCCGAGGAGGTCGCCGACGCGCTTCGCGAGGGCGTCGACGCGCTCAACGAGGCCGCGACCGTGCGGAACCTCACCGCCGATGTCGACGCCGAAGACGTCGCCGCTCGGGTCCGGTCGCTCGGGGAGACGGTGTCCGGGATCGACGGCCCCGTCGCGGACGCCCTCGGCGACCGCGTCGATCGCCTCGAGGCGATGCTGGACCGCGCCGACGCGAGCAACGCCGTCGTCCCGTACGCGGTCCGCGAGGAGGTCGCCTTCTACGAGCGCGATTTGCTCCCGCTGCTCGAATCGGGGACGACCGGGGGCGGGGCCGACACGGACGTGACGGCCGCCGACGGTTCCGTGGGCGGAGGCGCGGTTGGTGGGGACGTGACGGGCGACGACGCCGGCACGGCCGTCGGCGATGCCGGCGCAGCGGTCGACGCGCTCGACGAGCGCAGACAGGAGATCCGCACTCGGTACGTCGACTCGCGAACCGACCACAACCACAGCATCCCGATGTTCTTCCTGTCGTTGACGGAGACGATGGAGGAGCACGCACGCGAGGCGCTCTCGGCCGGAGAGCAGGGGCGCGCACGGGGGATCGCCTCGGCGGCCGACGACTTGCTCGACCGAGTCGAGGCGCTGTACGAACGGAACGAGTACAGCGTGATGCTTAGACGGCTCCGCGGGTGACCCCCGGTTCCAGTTATCGCAAAGCGTACATGTGACGGTAGAGTTATGTTGGCCTTACCAAAAGTCCGGGTCAGGTAGACAATGCCATATCTCTTTGTCGGCGCCGGTCAGGCCGGGTGTTCGCTGGTGGATGCGGTGTTCGACCACCAGCGTGTCGCCCAACTGGCTACGCCAGTCGCGTTCAACTCGACGATACGGGACCTCCAGAACCTCTCGAACATCGAACGGGAGGCGTGGTACGGGGTCTCCGAGGGGAGTGGGCTCGTACCCGGCACTACGGCGGGGTTCGAGGAGGAGGTAACAGGCGGGTTCGGCAGGGACCCGGAGAAGGCCGATGCCGCGCTCTCGGGACAGCAGCCCCAGTTAGTAGACGCCTACGAGGAGCGATTCGGCGACGGCACGCCGCCCTTCGCGTTCCTGTTCCTCGGGCTGGGCGGGGGCACCGGGTGCGGGATCGCGCCACACCTCGCGGAGGCGATCCGCGAGTACGGCGGCTCGTCGACGGACATCATCGCCGTCGCGGTCCTCCCCAACACCGCGGGAACGGTGACCGGCGACGACGGCCCGAGCGCCACCCGCCAGGCGACGAACGCGATGTACGGGCTCGACAGACTGGAGGAACACGTCGACGGGGTGATCCTCATCGACAACCAGCGGCTCGCGTACGAGGACGCCGCGGAGGGCCGGTTCAACGAGTACAACGACTACGCCGCTTCGGCGATCGTCGACCTCATTTCCGGCCCGATCCTCGAACGGATCAACCCCGGTGAGTACGACGACCTCGACGCGCCCGTGATCGACCTGCAGGACGTTGTCACGTCGCTCACGCTCGACGACGGCGGCGTCGGCTACGCGACGCTCGGGCGGTCGGTCACGATGACGCGTTCGCTTCCCGGCTATCTGCTTCCGTTCGTCGGGCGCAAGTCGGTCGACGGGGCGACGCTCTCGCGACTGGCCGTCTCGAAACGCAGCGTCGAGGACGTGAACCCGACGGACGCGGTCAAGGCGATCGGACAAGTTCGCGCGCCCGCGCCGTACCTCGTTGACGACGACTACCGGATCCAGGTGTCGGTGATCCGCGGGCTGCTCGACTCCTACTGCCCGGAGGTCAACATCGGGATGACGCTGACGAAGCGGAACCTCGCGTCGTTCACGACGCTGTTGACGTTCGCGCGCGAGGACATCTCCCGGCTGGCAGAGATCGAGGACCTCGCGGCCGAGCACGCGGCGGGGGTGACGCCGTGAAGGGAGTCGACCGCACGCGCGGGGCGACGGTGCTGGTCGCGGTCGGGCTCGTCCTGCTGGGCGGCGTGCTCGCGACGACCGGGGTCGCACAGGAGTCCGCCGCCGACAGCCAGCCGATCGGCGCGCTCACCGACGAGATCGCCCAGCAGTACGACGAGACGAACACGGCGGTCTCGATGGCGTCGTTCCCGCTCTCGCCGGCGCTGCTCGGCGGCGGCCTCGGCGTCGGGATCGGCGCGATCGGGGGTGCGGTGTTCGCCTATCAGAACCGGGGGATGCGCTGAGATGACGGGGACGCGATCCAGCGCCGCGCTCGTCGTGGCGGTCGTCACGATCGCGTTGGCCGTCGGTCCCGGCGTCGTTGCCGGCGCGGCGAACCCGGACTCCCCGTGCGCGGGCGTCGCGGACAACCGGCTCGTCGCGTACTACGACACCGACGACCGCGTCGGCGACGCGACCGTCTACCCGGGGACGACGCTGACGCTGTACGTCTGCTCGGGCGACGAACCGGAGCCGTACGACACGGCGTGGGGCTTCGATGCGGGCGAAGCACAGGGGATAGAGTCGGTGACGGAGCGTGACTCGAGCGTCGTCGTCACGGTCGCCGCCGGCGTCGACGGTATCGACCCCGCGAGCGCGGTGACACAGAAGTCCGACCTCTCCGGCCCGACGATCGGCGTTCAGAACGGGTACTCGGCCACGACGACCGTGGACGGGGAGCCGGTGACCCTCCAGTTCGCATCCCAGTCGGATCTGGAGACGTATCGGAGCGCGAACGAGGCGTTCGAGACGCGGCGCTCCGAGGCGACGAACGCCTCCGAGACGCTCGCGGCCGCGGCGGAGAACGGGAGCGCACTCGAGACGGACCCGGAGGACCAGTTGGCGACCGTCGAGGAAGCCAACCTGACGACCGCGGGTCAGCGGCTCGAACGGGCGACGTTCGCCGCCGCCGAGGCGGGCGACGCCCAGGACGCGCGGACGGTGATCGACGCCGTCGAGACGAAGCGTTCGGCCACCCAAGCGACGACGCGCGAGAACCTGAACGCGTATCTCAGCGCCCTCGAACGACGCGGCGGGAACGCGGCGATGACCGTTCGGCTCGTTCTCGGCGGCGCGCTCGTGGGCGGCCTCGTCGTCGGTGCGGGAGTCGGCTACCTCCTCGCTCGCCGAACGTTGGAGAAGATCGAGATCGACCGGGGCGTCTCGACGGCGACGCAGTACAGCCCGAAGCAGATCGCGGTGCCGCTGGCCCTCGGCGTCGTCGCGCTCGTCGTCGCGGCGGTCGGCGCCGTCCTCGGCGGCGGTGACCTCTTGGCGGTGATTCTATGAAGAGACAGTACAAGGCAGCACTCGGAATCGGTGGAATCGTTCTCGCGACCGCGCTCGTGGGCCTGCTCTCGTTCCTCTATTTCGGCTCACAGATCGGCGTGTACGTCATCGGCGTCGGGGCGCCCCTCGCCGTCGTGGCGTCCATCGGACTGTACGTCCGTGGCGTGCTCACGCGTGACAATACCAGTCAGGGCGACTTCGTGCAGGAAGCCGCCCGCTCGGCAGCGGAGGCGTTCCGCGACGAACTGACGACGTACAACCGACTCAAGGCCGAACACGACCGGTGGGACCCCGGCGAACTCGAGACGCGGGCACGCCAGGTCGCCGACGACTTCGGGGACGCCGGCGTCCACGTCGACGTGGCCGCGGCGACGATCTCGGTCGATTCGCCCGGCCGCGTGCAGGAGTTCGACAAGCTGCAGGCCGACGTGAGCACCTTCGCCGACGATCGCGACGAGTCGTTCGCGGAGTTCGGCCGCTCGCAGATCGAACACGCCCGGCAGGGCGCGCGCTCGGTCAACGAGTCCGTGCTCGACGGCGACGGCGTGCCGGTCTCGACGGTACCGAACGACGTCCCCGACGGCGGTGCCCCCGAGGAGACCGAGCGCGTCCTCTCGAAGGCGCGCGAGGAGGCGGCCGACGTGTTCGAGGACGCGGTCGACCGCATCGAATCGACCGTCGACGAGTACGACGGCGACGCCGCGCGGATCGAGTCCCATCTCGAAACTGCGCGCGCAGCTATCGACGACGCCGACTGGGACGCCGCCAGCGCCGCCATCGACGACGCCCAGGGCGACGCCGAGTCGGAGGTGAGCGCGGCGTTCACCGCCGACCGCGACAGCATCGACAAGCTCCTCTCGACGATCGACTCCGTCGACGTCGACCGCTACGCGGCCGACGAGGACCTGCGGACGTTCGATGAGGCGCGCGAGACGCTCTCAGGTATCGACTCGGCGCTCGCGAGCGACGAGTTGGACGCCGTCGGCGAGAACGTTCGCCGGGCGGCGACGAGCGTCGTGGCGACCCTCGAGACGGAACTGGAGACGAACGTCGAGGTGATCAGGGACGCGGACGTGCCGGTCGGCTTCTACACGGCGCCGCCGGCGGTGGCGACCGACTACGAGGCGCGGCTCCGCGAGTCCGATGACCTAGACGCGTTCCGCGAGGAGTGGCTCGCGGCCGCAGCCGACCTGACGGAGGCGGTCGACTCGGCCGAGTCGAAGGCCTCCGTGGCCGACTCCTACGGCATGGTCGAAGAGCGGATCGCCGACGGTGTTCGGACGGAGGGGCGCGTAACCGGCGACGACCTGCCGGTCCGTGACGCGACGCCGTTCCTCGAGTTGTACGCCGAGGCGAACGACGGCGTCGAGTTCGACCAGTCGGTGCCGGCGATCACCGCCGAGGGCGGCGGCGAGTCGTACGCCGTGACCGCCACCGCGCAGTTGGCGACCTCGACCGGGGAGGAGCACGATCTGACGATCGAACTCTCCGGTGACGGCGTCTCCGAGCGCGAGACGGCGAGCACGTTCGTCGCCACGGAGGCGACGTTCGACGAGGTGCCCTACGGTGAGTACACGGTCACCGCGACCACGCCGACCGAGAGCTTCGCCGACGCGGAGGCGACGTTGCAGGTCTCCGACGACGAGTCCGTCGAACTCGTGCTCGAGGAGATCGGGCTCCGCGAGCGCGTCTGCGGTGACGACACCGATGATGTGCGGAGCCAACTCCCGACGGTGGCGCCCAAGTTGGAGGAGGGATTCGCCGCCGACGAGTACCTCACGCCCGACTCGGACATCCCCGTCGCGGCCGAGTACGTCCCCTGTCTCCTCGTCCTGTGGGCCGAGGAGGAGGGCCACGAGGCGACGCTCGACGACGGGCGCGTCCTCGTGTACGACCACGACCAGTTCCGGTCGCGGCTGGACACCATAACGACCCACAACCTGAGTGACGGCGAAACGATGACATACGACGAAATGCGGCGGAAGTTCCTCTCCGTACCGGCCTCCGACGACCTCATTCGCACGACGCTGCGTGAGCTCGACGCCGACGTCGCCGCCGACGAGACGGGGGTGAGCGCCTGATGTCCCGGGCGGACACGTTCACCCGTTGGGGCGTGGTCGCATCGGGTGAGGGCGGCGGCCGGATCGCGGCCGAACTGCTCGCCCGCGAGGAGAACCCCGGCATCGACGACAGGATCGCGCTGTTGAACACGAACCGCGCGGACATCCTGAACACCATCGAGCGGGCGTCGCTCGACGACACCTCCGAGTACACGACGGTGTTCGGATCCAAGCGCGGCGTCGGCAACAACTTCATCGCCGGCGAGCAGTGTGCACGCGAGGACGTCGACCTCATCGTCGGCGACATTCAAGAGCGGATGACCGGCGCCGACGCGTTCATGCACATGACGACGCTCGGCGGCGGGACCGGCAACGGGTCGATCCCGTACCTGATCGAACAGCTGTCCGGCGGGTCGGACGCGTCGAACCTCCGGCCCTGGATGGACAGCGTCGTCCACGTCGCGCTGGCGGCGTGGCCCTACTACGACGAGCCCGCACAGCGGCAGTTCAACGCCCTGATGGGGCTGTCACGCCTCCTGATGCGACGGGACGGCCAGCAGAACGCCGACATGGTGTTGCTGGCGAGCAACTCCCACCTCGACGGCGACGGGGATCAGGGCAGCTACGACGCGGTGAACGACAAGATCGTCACCGCGATCGACCTGTTCATCAGCGCCGGCCGCGAGGCCCGCGGCGTCATCGACGTGGAGGATTACGTCGCCCAGCCGTCGAACATCGGCGCGTACCACTTCACGCCCGCGGTCGCGACCGGCCTCAACGGGCGGATGCTCGAATACGAACTGATGTTCGACCGCGCGGCCGAACAGACGTTCGTCCCGATGGACGTGACGACGGCGCGTGCGGCGTACGCGGTCGTTCGCGCGCCCGAACAGCTCATCGAGTCGGGCGACATCACCGAGACCGGCGTCCAGTCGGCCTTCGGCGAGTGGAAGCGCGACAACGACATCGGCGGCGCGGTCGGGATGACGACGCTCACGCCGAAGCAGACCCGCGGCAACGACGTGGACGTGCTGGTGTTGCTCGGCGGCTTCGACCTGAACCCGCTGCTCGATCACTCTCGGGACGCTTTCGAGACGCACAAGCAGAACGTCGAGGCCGCACGTCAGCTCGGGAACGCGCCCGAGGACTCCATCTCGGAGGCGCACGTCGCCGACCTCACGGAGAACCTCGAACGCTACGTGTCGATCAACGCGAGGTGACCGAGATGGGAACCAGCACACTCCAGTCGGTGCTCGTTGCGCTCCTCGCGCTCGCGCTCGTCGCCGGACCGGCGACGGCGGCCGTGACTGCCGTCGCTCCCGCCTCCGACACGGCGGACGAACTGACGACCTCGGGGACGGTGATGGCGCCCGGTGACCTGAACCGGACGGACTCGGGAACGCTCGAGTTCGAACTCGACGCCGAGCGTGTCGGCGACGAGTCGGAGGTGAACGTCCTGATTGAATCGGCCGGCGAGGAAGACACCGTCACCACAACGGCTCAGAACCCGAACGAGAGCGAAGTGTACCGCTACCGAGTCGCCTCGAGTGACCTCCCCGACTTCTCCCTGGCGAACGCGACCGTCCAGGTGTATCAGGAGTCCGATGGGAACCGGACCGACTACCTCACCGAACAGGGTGTCGACCTCCGGCACCTCGACATCGCCGACGGGAGCGCGTCCTTCGACGACAGCGGACGGCTTACCCTGGATGCGACGGACGCAACCGCAGGCCTCAATGGGTCGTCGTTCGATCTTGCGGCGACCGCCGACGGCGACGACCGGTCCGCGACGCTCTCGGCGACGCTCGAGAACGGGACGGTCACGATCGACCGAAACGGCGCGTTCACCGGGCTGCTGGCGCCCCCGGCGACCCTGACGCTCGCGGCGATCGACGGCGGACCGTCGGTCACGGGCGATACCGGCGTGACGCTCGCTGACGTCGCCCCCGACGCGACCGTCCTCGTGTCGCCGGGACGCGTGACGGTACAGTCGCCGCTGTTGGTCGCCGACACTGAATACGGTGTGTACCTCAACACGACCGACCCGGACGGCGAGTACGCGGAGACGACGACCGCGGAGGGGACTGACGGCGTTACGTCGGTGACCGTCGAGAACGAGTACGTCGCCGGCACCGACAGCATCGCCGTCGATGTCTCGACGGACGGCTCGTCGGTTCTGTCGCAAACCCACGAGCCTACCGGCGCCGTTTCCGCGGCCGTCGACGACGGCCAACGGAGCGTGACTCTCGCGGAGACGAGCTTCACTGGACAGGACGTCTCGTTCGTCCTGTTGTCGACCGAACGCGATATCGAAGTGGTGAGCGATGCGGCCACGGACGGCTCGACGCTCGCGTTGTCCGGGCTCCCGGACGGACAAGGCCTCGATAGGAACGGCACCTACCGAATGGTCGTCGCCTTCGCCAACGCGCCGTCACAAACCGTTGCCGTCGGCGACGGGGAGGGGAGCTCGTCGCTCGTTCCGGTGACGAACGGTACGCAGGCGACCGGGACGAACGGAACGGCCGCGCCGAACGGGTCGACCGGGAACGAGTCGTCCCTGCTCCCGTTCGGCTCCGGGGGCGTCCCCGGCGGTCAGTTCACGCTCGGCTTGGGCGCCGGACTGGCCGTGCTGATCGTGTTGGGGGTCGGCTACGTCGTCGGCCAGTCGATAGGCGGCGGCTCTGGCTCCGGCGCGTCGGCAGCAACACAGCGGACGCGGGACGTCCGCGTTCGGATCACCGACGGGTTCGCGAACGAGCGGCTCTCGGATGAGGTGTACCTGACGGCACGCCCGACCGGGCAGTCATCGGCGTCGACGAGCGGCGTCAACCACGAAAGCGGCGGTCGAGAAGAGGCCGTCGACGGCGGGGTCGTTACGTGGACGCTCAACGCCGAGCCGTACGAGTTCACCGCCTCCTACAACGGCACCACCGTCACCGAGACGGCGGAGTTGCTCGACGAGAAACTGACTCTCAGCTTCCAACCCGTGAGCAAACACGTCAGCGTCATCGACGAGACCGGGGAGCCGGTGGAGGGTGCGACCGTGACCGCCGAGTTCGACGGCGAGCGGATCTCCGAGCCGACCGACGCCAACGGGCGGGCGTCGCTGACGCTCCCGGTGACCGCCTCCTCCGTGGAGGTGACCGCGACACACGATCGATACGAGCCCGACTCCCGCAGGGTGAACGACCCGAACGACCTCCCGTCGGAGCTGCGGGTCGTCGGTAAGACCGGCACACTCAGGCTCGAAACCGCGATCGGCGGGGAGCCGACGGACGCGGTAGATGTTAGCCTCGATACCGACGACGAGTGGCTTCGCGAGCGGCTCCAGGAGTCGAGCCCGACCGACGAGGGCGACGACGCGGTCGGCCTTCCGGCGGGCGAGTATACCCTGGTCGGCTCGGTCGACGGCGCCCCGTTCGAGGACGTTCGATCGCGGGTCACCGTCCCCGAGGACGACACCACGTCCGTCACACTGGACGTGCCCTTCGAATACGAGTTGTCGGCGACACAGCGGGAATCGCTGGAGGCGTTGCGCCGCGAGGCGGACGACCTCCTGCCGGGTGGGCGTCTCGACTCGGCCATCCACGGCTACTACGCCAGCGTCGCGCAGTCGTTGGCCGACGCCGTCGAACGGGTCCCCGAGTCGGGAACCCGCTTCGCGGAGACCGGCGTCGAACCCGATCCGGTCGTCGACGCGACGTTGTCCGCGGGTCGCGGCTGCGTCGAGGGCGTCGACAACGCGATGAACACGAAACACAACGTCGACCTCTTCAGCGCGTGCGCCGACATGCGCGAGGCCTCCGAGGAGTGGCGGGCCGACTACGACCTCGACGACCTCTTCGAGCTGGCAGCGGCCGACCGTGTGAGCCAGCGAGCCGAACTGAAATCGAAGCTCTCGGAGGCCGAATCGACCGTCGAGGACAACCGTGGCGAGGTGAACGTCATCTCCCCCGCGGGCGACGTACTCGAGGAACTCCAGGCGTACGAAAGCGAGACGAGGGAGTCGGACGAGGTGCGCAACGCGGCGTTCGTCTTCGCTGTCGCCGGGTTCGCCGAGGCGGTCGCGGAACTGTTCGAACACCCGCGGCTGCTCGACCGACTCAACAGGACGATGTACTGACGATGCTATCCAATCACTCAACCCCACCGATCGCGACGCTTGCCGTGTGTCTCCTGCTCGTCGTCGGCACGGTGCCCGTCGGAGCGGCCCAGACGGACGCCGAGACGGCCGACGAGTTCCTCGCGGAACTGCGGCAGTACGAGGACTCGCCGGCGCTGTCGACGTACAGCGAGTTCGAGGTGATGCGCGGACAGGCGGTCACGGACGTACAGACCGGCGAGTTCACCGAGGCCGACCGCGAACGCATGGCCGCGGTCGTGGCGGTCCTCGACGAGTTCACCGCGGCCTACGGCGCCGCACAGAACGAAAGCAGCTCCGAGAGCCTCGACCGAGCCGACGCCACCGCGGAGGCGATCGATCAGCTCGAGGCGGCCGGCGGCGACAACTACGCGACGTTGGCGCGTCTCGGCCTCGAACGCTTCTACCGCCAGCGCGGCGAGGCGCTGTACGAGCGCTCTCGCGAGGCGACCGACACGTCGGCGGAACTCGTCGCCCTCGAGAGCGCCGCGGCGGCGTTCGAGGCTGCCGGCGCGAGCGACCGGTACTCGACGGTGAGCGCCGAGGCGAGCCGAGTTCGGGCGATCTACGAGTCCGACCGCGAGCGCATGGAGTCGGCGATGAGCGCCGCCGGGACGTTCGTCGACGACTGCGGCGACGCGTGCGGCTCGCCCGTCGCGGCGATAACCGCGCTCGGTCCGGGCGTGTTCGGCACGTACACCGACGCGCGGTCGGCGAACAGCGACGCCGCCGTCGCCGTACAGTTGGCCGAGAAACACGGGCTCGACGCCGAGAGTGAACGCGCGAACACGCTCGCGACCGCCACCAGCGACGCGCTGTTCTCGCTGTCGGTCGCCGCGACGATCCTCGCGCTCGTGTACGCGCTCCTCGTCGGCCTCGTCGCCGCCGCGTTCGGCTGGCGGATCGCGACGTGGGCCGAGGACGTCGACGGCTCGAAGGTGGGACGGATCGTCCCTCGCGACCCCGTGGAGGTGTCGGGTCAATGACCCGGACGACCACCGCAGTGCGACTGTTCGCGATCATTTTCGCCGTCGTCGTCGCGCTCGGCGCGGCGACGCCGGCAGTCGGGGTCTCCACGACCGTCGAGAAGGACGCGGCGCTCACCGACCAGACGGTGACCGACGAGCTGTCGTTCACGTTCACGGCTAACTCGAACGGGACAGTTCAGGCGACCGATGAGATCACCCGGGCGAACGGGAACGTCGTCTTCGAGTTCGACTCGTGGGATCGGATCGACGCAGGTGGCGGTGGCGGAGGGAGTTCCAGTTCCTGGACCGTCGTCGCAGGCGCGGAGTACGAGGTCACCTACGACGTTAGCGTGACTGGAGAGGTCAGCGAACAGACGTACTCCGGGACGGCCCAGATCTCCGGTGCAGCCTCACACTCCGAGAGCCTCGACGTGTCTGTTGACGTGTTGTACCCCGAGTTCGGCTTCCCGGATGCCGGGGATCCGACGCTGGTGTTCGATGATCCCGACAGCCAGTCGCAGTCCAGTACCTTCGACGTGAGCGTCCCGAACACGGGCGAGGGTGCGATGGTCATCTCCGAAGCGACGTTCTCGAACGTCCCCTCGGGCTTCTCCGTCGACACCGAATCGATCCCCGACACGATCGACGCGAACGACGAGGGCGACGTGGAGATACAGGTCACCGCTGACGACGACGTCTCGGCGGGATCGTATAGCTTCACGATGACGCTGGAGGACAACCTCCAGAGTACCCAAAACCGGGATGTGACCGTCTCCGTCGACGTCGCGAAGCCGCCGATCGCCTCCGTGCCGGACGACGAGGTGAACGTCGGCGACGTGCTCGTCGGTTCCTCCAGCACGGCCGACTTCCAGATCGAGGAGATCGCCGGCAACGACGGCATCGACGGGCTTGATGTCGAGATCATCGGCGCGGAGACTGACGGCAGCGTCTCCTTCGACGGGCTCCAGTACGCCACCACGAGCCCGGGCGGCAGCGACACCGTCTCGGTGACGATGAATGCGCGCGACAGCGCGGACCAACACGATGAACTGGAGTGGGACGTGCGCGTGACGCCCGAGGCCCAGGACGCTCCCAGCTACACCTTCACCGTCACCGGTCGGGTGATCTACCCCGCGAACCTCGAGGAGGTCGAGGCGTCCGACACGGACATCCCGTTCGACGAACCCAAGTCCTCGACCTCGACGTTCCAAGCGAGCGAGGAGGTCGGCATCGTCAACTCGGGCGACCTGGAGATGAACGTCGTGAGCGCCGAGGCGGAGATGGTGCAGGGCGGCGAGTACATCACCGCCGACGTCTCGAGCGTCCCGAACACCGTCGAGGGACTCTCGACCGGCTCGGCGACGCTCTCGCTGGCGGCCGACGACGACACGCCTGAGGGGGAATACGACGTCGAGATAACCGTGCAGACGGAGGACGCCGGCACACAGACGATCACGCGGACGGTGACGATCGCACAGGAACCCGAGCTGTCGGTGTCCGAGTCCGTCACGTACGGCGACGTGACGATCACCGAGAACCGCACGCAGACGATCGACGTGGCCGAGCGGCTCGGCTTCGAGTCGATCGAGAACCTGCAAGTCGAGAAGGTCGACGGCCCGGACCGCTGGCTCACTGTGGTCAGCCAGCCCAGCGGCACCGTCGATGCGGGCGAAGTGCGGCCGATGGTCGTCGCGCTGCAGTTCGATACGCAGGCGGAGCTGTACCAGCAGTACCGCTGGCGGTTCCGCATCTCCGGCGACGGCGTCGAGACACAGACGATCACCGTGACCGCGGCGGCGAAGCCGTACAGCTTCGACCGTATCACCGAGCCCCTCGGCGAGTACGACTCCGAGGAACAGTGGAAACGCGACACCGCCGGACCGATGAACGAGATGCTCCTGTCGATGGAGGAGCGCCTCCGTGGCGACGACGAGGTCCCTGGCTCCGACCTCTCGCGGGGGCTGGCGGCGGGACGGGCGACGCTGCTGTTCGTCGACTCGCTCGACGCCGCCCGGGCGGCACAGAGCAACGGGAGCTACGCGCAGGCACAGCGCTCGCTCGCCAGGGCGGCCGTCGCCCGTGACCTGATGCGGCAGTACGCCGACTCGCTCGAACAGCCCGAGCTTCGATCGACCGCACAGAGCGGGGTCGCGGCGGCCGATTCGGCGTTCGAGGCCACCGTCGCCACCCAGCGTGAGCACTACAGCGAGGTCGCCGAGGCTAACGAGACCGCGATCCAGTCCGCGGAGGCACACCGGTCGCTGATGCAACTCGCAGACTACACGGGCGACGAGGAGGCCGAGCAACGACACCAGTCCGAGTACGAGGACGCTTCGGCGCGCTACCAGTCCCTCGTTGACGCCGCCGCCGACGACCGTGCGTCGGCCGACTCCGCGTACGCGGGGTACCGATCGAACGCCACGCTCGTGCTCGCCGGCTACCCGCTCGTGTTCAACCCGGCGCGCGCGGACACCGCGCTCGAACGCATCAACCGAATCAACGGCCGCTACGACGACTCCGTTGAGGGCTTCGAGGCGGCCGGTGCTACCGACGAGGCGAGTACCACGGCCGATCGGGCTGCGACTGTCGAGGGGCGCCTGACGATCAGTCGTTACGGTCTCTTCGGGGCGATCGGGACCTACGCGCTCGTCGTCGTGCTCGTGCTCGTTCGGGTCGCCTTCCGCACGTACGCGTACGTGCAGGACGCCGAGGCGGCTACGACCGGCGAGTTCCTCGCGCGGACGTCCACGTGAGGAGCTCCCGGCTGGCCCGTCACTGGTGACACACGAGCAGGACTCCCGACGGGGCCGTCACTGTTCGTCGGTGAATTTCGTTTCGCTGGGTCCGGTCCGTACGCACTCATAGAGTCGACCAACGGTATCTGGTACAGGAGACGACCACAGGAGCCGCATACAGGAGTCGGATGAAAACTGGCCCGAGCGCGTTGACCGCGGTCGGTTCCGGCTGCTACTCGGTTGCGCCCCCGTGGATTACTCGTACTGCGTCGAGAGTCGGGACGGCAGTCGGGACTCGTCCGTCTCGACGTCGAGGGTCCAGTCGTCGGACGCGACGGCGGCCTCGTCGTCGGCGACCGCCGAGACGGTCGCGCGCGTGGCGGCCTCGCCGGCGGAGATCTCGGCGTCGACGACGACCTCGTCGCCCGATTCGACGCCCTCGAGGTCGACCAGGTACCGGATCGACGACTCCGGGGGGATCGTCTCGCCGTCGTCGCCGTCGGCGTACATCGCCTTCTCGACGTGCGGCCCGTCCGCGTCGATCGAGACGCCGCCGACCGGCCGAGAGCCGTCGTTCGTGACGGAGAGGAACACCGACCCGAAGCCGCGCTCGACGCGCGAGTCTGGCTCCACCTCGACGGTCAGGTCGTCCACGCGGTCGCCATCGCCGCCCACGACCGACTCGTGAACGACGAGAGTGTTCACCTGCTGGACCTCTCCGTTCGTCGATCGGCCGTCGGTCCGGCGGGCACGAACGAACGCCTTCGCAACGTCGTCGCGGAGCGTGTACGGCGTGGCGACCGTGGCATGTGCCGGCGAATCGGGAGTCACCTCCGCGTCGATCTGCTCCGACGGCTCGCCGCCGACGACGGCCTCCTCGACCTCCCACGTTCCCTCGTCGCTCTCGACGGTCACCGAGAGCTCGCCGCCGTCGCCGTCGGCGGACTGCCCCCATGCGATCACCGCGACCAGCCCGCCGTCATCGACCGCGAGTTCGGTCGCGGGAACCGACGTGGTTCGTCCCTCGTGTTCGAGTTCGACTCGCGGGAGCGACAGCGTGGACTCGAGCGGCACGTGGTATCGGGTGCCGACCGCCTGCCCGTTCGCGCGGACCTTCAGTCGCTGGGCGTAGGCACCGTCGTCCGTTCGAAGCTCGAACTCGACGGGTTCGGCCGACTCGTTCGACACCACCAACCGCTCCTCGAACACGACGCCCCGCCTGGGGTCGGCCGACGGGAACTGCCGGTCCATGGAGACGGGGACGGATCCGCCGCCGCGATCCGACCGCGGACCGGCGGCCGTCCCGGTCGACGATCCGGACACGCCCCGATCGGTGCTGCCGCCGCCAGCTCGGTTCGCGACGCCTCCGCCGGTGTCGTCCTGAAGCAGCGAACACCGGTTCAGCGAGAGCCGTTCGGAGACGCGCCCGCCGCTCGTTTCGACCGTCACGGAGCGCTCGCCGGAGGAGGCGACCGGGAGTGCGAGCCGATAGGCGCCGTTCGCTGGGATCGACACCGGCATCGAGAACGAGCCGTTCCCGTCGGGAACGCCGTCGATCGTGACCTCGTCGTCGACGGCGACGGGCGTGTCGTTGTGCAGCGTCACCGAGAGGAAGCCGTCGGACTCGGCTTCGATCTCGATCCCCGTCGGCGTCGCGGGAACGCTCGTCTCGGCCTCCAGGGGGTCGACGCCGTCCGCCCGAACACGAACCGCGCCGCTGGGGAGGTCCTGCTCGAACGGAACTCGCTCGGACTCCCCCGGATCGAGCGTCCCGACCGGCGTTTCGCCGACGGTCACGCCCGTCACGCTCGTTTCCCCGTCGTTCTCCACGTCGATCGCCGCCGACAGCACGCCGTCCTCGACGCCGTGGAGGACCGATTCGACGTGGAGCGCGGTGGTCTCCTCCTGGACCTCGAGGGTCTTCTCGGTCGACGCCTCGCCGACGGCGGCGGCGACCGTCACCTCGTCGGCCGACAGCGCCTGCAGCGAGACGCGCCGACGCTGGGTCGCGCCGGCGTCGATCGTGGCGGACACGGTCGAGGAGGCGACGTCGGCGCCCTCGGCCTCGACGCTCGCGTCGACCTCGACGGCGCGGTCGCCCTCGTTCGTGAACGCGAGCACGACGGTCGGGTCGGCTGGCCGAAGCGACTCCGACTCGACGCGGACGCCGACCGACTCGTCGGCCCGTCCGACCGCCGCGTACACCGTCGCAGTCCCGCTTCCGACCGTACACACGAGGTCCAGCGACGGGGTCGCCGCGATCGGCGTGCCGCTGACCCCGTCCATCGGGTGACGGTTACCGTCGGCGTCGACCGCGAAGTCGCTGCCGGCGACGCGGGCCGCCAGCCCGGCGACGCCGGCGTCCGCCAGCCAGGAGACGTCGCCGTCGATCCCCCACAGTTGCTCGTCACCCTCGTAGCCGACGAGTTGGCCGTCCTTCAGGGAGACAACCGCACGCC